>NZ_AEWE02000118.1:0-9136 GCF_000190455.2 Pseudomonas sp. TJI-51 | reverse complement strand
CCTAAGGCGATCCCTGTGGGGCTTGCCTGCGATGGGCTGCAAAGCAGCCCCGATGTCACAGGTTGAAGGCCAGGCGGTACTCGCCCGGTGTGGCGCCAACGGCCTGGCGGAACCGATTGCTGAAATGGCTGGCACTGGCAAACCCTTGTCGCAGTGATGGCCGGGAATGTGCTGGTGTTTCGCAAGCCCAGGGCACGGGTAGCTGAGGGGGTTGTGGAGGCCAGATGAGTCATGGCCCTATCAGCGACCAGCTACCGAAACTGTGGGCGCTGGCTTGCCGACGATAGGGCCGGTACAGGGACAACCGGGGGATCAGCCCTTCCACACCTGCGGGTTCACCAGGTCCCGCGGCCGCTCACCCAGCAGCGCCGCACGCAGGTTGTCCAGCGCCCGGTTGGCCATGGCTTCGCGGGTTTCGGCGGTGGCCGAGCCTATGTGCGGCAAGGTCAGGGCATTGGGCAGCTTGAACAGCGGCGAATCGCTCAGTGGCTCTTTCTCGTAGACATCAAGGCCTGCGCCGCGCAGGGTGCCGTTCTGCAGCGCTTCGATCAGTGCGGCTTCATCGACCACCGGCCCGCGTGCAATGTTGATCAGGAACGCGCTTGGCTTCATCAGCTTCAGCTCGCGGCTGCCGATCAGTTTGCGGGTCGCGTCCGACAGGGGCACCACGATGACCACGAAGTCGGCTTCGGCCAGCAACTGCTCCAGGCTGCGGAACTGCGCGCCCAGCTCCTGTTCCAGCGCGCTCTTGCGGCTGTTGCCGCTGTACAGGATCGGCATGTTGAAGCCGAAGCGGCCACGGCGGGCCACGGCTGCGCCAATGTTGCCCAGGCCGACGATGCCCAAGGTCTTGCCATGCACATCACTGCCGAAGTGCGCCGGGCCCACGGTTGCCTGCCAGTTGCCGGCCTTGGTCCAGGCGTCGAGTTCGGCGGTACGCCGTGCGCAGCCCATGATCAGCGAAAAGCCCAGGTCGGCGGTGCTTTCGGTGAGCACGTCCGGGGTGTTGGTGAGGGCGATGCCGCGTTCGTTGAAGTAGTCCAGGTCATAGTTATCATAACCGACCGACACGCTGGACACCACCTCGAGCTTGGCCGCACCTTCCAGCTGCGCCCGGCCAAGCTTGCGCCCGACCCCGATCAGGCCGTGGGCTTCGGGCAGGGCTTCGTTGAACTGGGCGGCGATGTCGCCCAACTTGGGGTTGGGCTGTATCAGGTTGAAATCTTGCTGCAGGCGCTCGGCCATGGCCGGGGTGATTCGGCTGAAGGCCAGGACGGTCTTTTTCATCGGGCTGCTTCCAAGGGGAAAGCTACAAGCTACAAGTTGCAAGCTACAAGCTACAAGAAAAAGCAGCACGTGAACGGATCTGCTTTTTCTTGCTACTTGCTACTTGCAGCTGCCCTCAGTCGGCGATCAGCACCTGATGGGTTTTCAGGTCGGCCTCATGCGCGGCAAGAATTTCCGGCAGCGAGTTGCGCAGGTATTCGACCCAGGTCTTGATCTTGGCATCCAAATACTGGCGCGACGGGTAGATGGCGTACAGGTTCAGTTCCTGCAGGCGGTACTCGGGCAGCACCCGCACCAGGCTGCCGTCGCGCAGGCCATCGATGGCCGAATAAATCGGCAGCACGCCTACGCCCATGCCGCTGCGGATCGCGGTCTTCATGGCGTCGGCGGTGTTGACCATGAACGGTGAGCTGGTGATGTTGACCATCTCTTGGCCTTCCGGGCCATCGAACAGCCACTTTTCCAGCGGGATCACCGGGCTGACCATGCGCAGGCAGGCGTGCTTGAGCAGGTCGGCAGGTTTGTGCGGCAGGCCATGGCGGGCGATGTAGGCGGGCGACGCGCAGACGATGCTGTAGGTGATGCCCAGGCGCTGCGAAACGAACCCCGAGTCCGGCAGCTCAGTGGCCAGCACGATGGACACGTCATAGCCCTCGTCAAGCAGGTCGGGCACGCGGTTGGCCATGGTCAGGTCGAAGGTCACGTCGGGGTGCGATTCACGGTAGCGGGCAATCGCATCCACCACGAAATGCTGGCCCACCCCAGTCATCGAATGCACCTTCAATTGCCCGGCAGGGCGCGCATGGGCGTCGCTGGCCTCGGCCTCGGCTTCCTCGACGTAGGTCAGAATCTGTTCGCAGCGCATCAGGTAGCGCTTGCCGGCCTCGGTCAGCGCAATGCGGCGGGTGGTACGGTTGAGCAGCCTTGTTTGCAGATGGGCTTCCAGGTTGGAGACCGCCCGCGATACGTTCGCGGTGGTGGTGTCCAGTTGCGCCGCAGCGGCCGTGAAGCTGCCTAATTGCGCTACGCAACTGAAAGCACGCATGTTTTGCAGGGTGTCCATGGGTCACTCTCTAGGTAGAGGACAAAATTGTGTCACGAAGCAACGCAAAAGTTATGAAAACTTACCTTCGACCAAAGGCGGATTATCGCCGTTTTGGTAACAAAGATTCGCAGGAATCTACGCTTATCGCCAGTGCTGCCGCCCCCTAGAATTGCTCGGCCCCTCCACCTCTTCCTCGGGAAATCGCAGCTGTGCCGCGTCGCATCATCAGAACGCTCAGTGCGTTCAGTGCCTGTGCCCTTGCCCTCACCTTGAGCGGCTGTATCGGAACCTGGGGCATCGCCCCGCAAAGCAAGACGCTGCAAGCCAATACCCTGACCACCGACGCGGCCATTCGCGAAGCCGCAAGCGATGCTCACTGGCCCGACCAGCAGTGGTGGCACGCCTATGGCGACCCGCAACTGGACCGCTGGGTTGCCCTGGCAGTGGCCGGCAGCCCGAGCCTGGCCATGGCCGCCGCGCGGGTGCGTGAAGCCAAGGCCATGGCCGGTGTGGTCGAGTCGGCTGAAAAGCTCCAGGCCAACGGCCAGGCCACGCTCAAGCGCCACAACTGGCCTGAAGACCAGTTCTATGGGCCTGGCGCGTTGTCGGGTGCCAACACCTGGGACAACAACGCGGCCATTGGCTTGAGCTACGCGCTGGACTTGTGGGGCCGTGAACGCAACGCCAGTGAACAGGCCGTGGACCAGGCGCACATGAGCGTGGCTGAAGCGCGCCAGGCGCAGCTGGAGCTGCAGAACAACGTGGTGCGTGCCTATATCCAGCTGAGCCTGCACTTTGCCCAGCGCGATATCGTCAAGGCCGAGCTGGCACAGCAAGAACAGATCCTGGCCTTGGCCAAGCGCCGCCTGGCGGCCGGTATCGGCACCCATTTCGAAGTCAGCCAGGCCGAAGCGCCGCTGCCGGAAACCCATCGCCAGCTCGATAGCCTCGACGAAGAAATCGCCCTGGCCCGCAACCAGCTGGCCGCCCTGGCCGGCAAAGGCCCGGGGGAGGGCGCGCAGTTGCAGCGCCCGGCCCTGGCCCTGGCCGCACCACTGAAGCTGCCGTCCAACCTGCCTGCGGCACTGGTCGGCCAGCGCCCGGATGTGGTCGCCAGCCGCTGGCAGGTGGCTGCGCAGGCACGCGGCATCGACGTCGCGCACGCCGGCTTCTTCCCCAACGTCGACCTGGTCGGCAGCCTGGGCTTCATGGCCACGGGCGGCGGGCCGCTGGAATTCCTGACCGGGCGCAAGTTCAACTACAACGTTGGCCCGGCCATCAGCCTGCCGATCTTCGACGGCGGGCGCCTGCGCTCGCAGCTGGGCGTCGCCTCGGCTGGCTATGACGTGGCCGTGGCGCGCTACAACCAGACCGTGGTCGGTGCGCTGAAGAACATTTCCGACCAGTTGATCCGCCGCGAGTCGATGCAGCAGCAGTCGCACTTCGCTGCCGAATCGGTGGCCGCCGCGCAGAAAACCTACGACATCGCCATGGTCGCCTTCCAGCGTGGCCTTACCGATTACCTCAACGTGCTCAATGCGCAGACCTTGCTGTTCCGCCAGCAGCAAGTGCAGCAGCAGGTGCAGGCGGCACGCCTGATCGCCCATGCCGAGCTGGTCACCGCGCTGGGCGGTGGCCTGCAGGCTGGCCAGGACGTACCCCAGGAAGAACGCCAGGCTGCGCCGAACACCCCGGCGACCCTGGCCATTTTCGATACCCGGCCGGACAACGCTGAATGAGCACTTCCAGTTTGCCTGTGCGCTGGCTGCAAAGCCTGGAATGGCGTCGCGGCTTCTTCGCCTGGGCGCGTACCGATGGCGTGACCTGGGTCTACATCTTCAAGGTACTGGCAGCCGCGTTCATTACCCTGTGGCTGGCCATGCGCCTGGAGCTGCCCCAACCGCGCACGGCGATGATCACCGTGTTCATCGTCATGCAGCCGCAAAGCGGCCATGTGTTCGCCAAGAGCTTCTACCGGGTGCTCGGCACCCTGGCCGGCTCGGCGATGATGGTGGCGTTGATTGCCATTTTTCCGCAGAACACCGAGCTGTTCCTGCCCAGCCTGGCGCTGTGGGTTGGGCTGTGCTCGGCCGGTGCCATGCGCTACCGCACCTTCCGCGCCTATGGCTTCGTGCTGGCCGGCTACACCGCGGCCATGATCGGCCTGCCGGTGCTGCAGCACCCCGACCAGGCGTTCATGGCGGCGGTGTGGCGGGTGCTGGAAATTGCCCTGGGCATCCTGGTGTCGACTTTCGTCAGTGCCGCGATCCTGCCGCAGTCGGCCAGCGCCGCCATGCGTAACGCCCTGTACCAGCGCTTTGGTGTGTTCGCCGGGGTGGTGGTCGAGGCCTTGCGCGGTGACAGCCAGCGTGACCGTTTCGAAAGCAGCAACGTGCGCTTCGTGGCCGAGGCGGTGGGCCTGGAAAGCCTGCGTAACGTCACCGCCTTCGAAGACCCGCACATGCGCCGGCGCAGTGGCCGGCTGGTGCGGATGAACAGCGAGTTCATGGCCATCACCACACGCTTCAACGCCCTGCACCGCCTGCTGGAGCGACTGCGTGCACGTGGCCCGCGGCAGATCGTCACCGCCATCGAGCCGGGCCTGAACACCTTGGTGGAGCTGTTGCAACCCTACGTGGGCCGGGCGCTGACCGACGCCGATGCCTTGCGCCTGACCCTGGAGCTGGGCGCCTACAAGGAAGGCCTGCAAACCCAGGTGCGTAGCCTGCGGGCCGACTACCTGGCAACCGGGCCGAGCGCGGCTGACCAGCTCGACTTCCACACGGTGTTCGAGCTGTTGTACCGCTTCATCGACGAAATGTTCAGCTACGCCGAAACCCACGCCTCGCTGGCCGCACACAAGCACGAGCGCGAGCAATGGGACGAGCCCTATGTGGCGCAGACCAGCTGGCTGGTGTCGTTGGCAGCGGGTGTGCGCGCCTCGGCGGTGCTGTTGCTGCTGGGCAGCTACTGGCTGCTCAGCGACTGGCCCAGTGGCGCCATGATGACCCTGATCGCCACGGTGACCGTGGGCTTGTCGGCGGCCTCGCCCAACCCCAAGCGCATGTCGTTCCAGATGGCCTGCGGCACTGCGCTGGGGGCCTTGGTCGGCTTCTTCGAGACCTTCTTCGTGTTCCCCTGGATCGATGGGTTCCCATTGCTGTGCATGGTGCTGGCGCCTGTGTTCGTGCTCGGCGCGTTTCTCTCGTCACGGCCGGCCTACGCGGGCTACGGCATCGGCCTGCTGGTGTTTTTCGCCATCGGCTCGGTACCCAACAACCTGACCGTGTACGACCCCTACAGCTTCATCAATGACTACATCGGCATGATTCTGGGCATGTGCGTGTGTGCCGCCGCCGGGGCGATCATCCTGCCACCCAACAGCCGCTGGTTGTGGAGCCGCCTGGAGCAGGAGCTGCGCGAGCAGGTGTTGTTTGCCATCAGCGGCCGCCTGCGTGGCATCGGCACGGCGTTCGAAAGCCGCACCCGCGACCTGCTGCACCAGGCTTACGGCCTGGCGGCGGGCAAACCGAAGGTTCAGAGCGAGCTGATGGGCTGGATGTTCACCGTGCTGGAGGTCGGCCACGCGGTTATCGAGCTGCGCAAGGAGCAGGCCCGCGCCCCGGTGCACCCGGCGTATGCCGAGTCGCAACCGTGGCGCCAGGCCATCCGCGTGATGGGCCGGGCCCTGGCACGGCTGTTTCTGCAGCCCAGTGCCAGCAACCACGAACGCGCGCTGGTAGCAGTGGACCATGCCATTGCCCGGGTGCAGGCCACTGACGAGCCATTCGCCCGGCACTTCGATACCTCGGTGCTGCGCCGTGCGCAAAGCTACCTGCACTTCATCCGTTCTTCCCTGCTCGACCCACAGTCGCCGCTGGTGCCGGCGAAAGGACTGCCAGATGCTGCGTGAAAGCATGCCCCGCGAAATCGCCTTCCATGGTGTGTACATGCCCACCATGACCTTGATGTTCCTGTTTGCGCTGGGCCTGGCCTGGGGCCTGGACCGGTTCATCGCCAGCCATGATGGCTACCGCTTCTTCTGGCACCCGGCGTTGCTGCGCCTGAGCCTGTTCGTCTGCCTGTTCGGCGCCATGGCGCTTACTGTCTACTGGTGAGAAACCTTCGATGAAAAAGTTCTTCAGCCTGATCGCCACCCTGCTGGTGCTGGTCGCTGCCGTGGCCATCGGTCGCCAGTTGTGGGTGCACTACATGACCACGCCGTGGACCCGTGACGGCCGCGTGCGTGCCGATATCATCAACGTGGCCGCCGACGTGCCTGGCTATGTGGTGGACGTGCCGGTCAAGGACAACCAGCGGGTGAAGAAGGGCGACCTGTTGATCCAGATCGACCCCGAGCACTATCAACTCGCTGTCGACCAGGCCAAGGCGCTGGTCGCGTCGCGCAAGGCCACCTGGGAGATGCGCAAGGTCAACGCCAAGCGCCGTGCCGACATGGACAACCTGGTGATCTCCAAGGAAAACCGTGACGATGCCAGTAACATCGCCAACTCGGCGCTGGCCGACTACCAGCAGGCCCAGGCTGAACTGGCAGCAGCCGAGTTGAACCTCAAGCGCACCCATATCGTAGCCACGGTGGACGGCTACGTGACCAACCTGAATATCCACCGGGGCGATTACGCGCGTACCGGTGAAGCGGTGATGGCAGTGGTCGATGAAAACTCGTTCTGGGTGTATGGCTTCTTCGAGGAGACCAAGCTGCCGCATGTGAAGGTAGGTGACCAGGCCGAGCTGCAGATGATGAGCGGCGAGCGCATCAAGGGCCATGTGGAGAGCATCGCCCGCGGTATCTACGACCGCGACAACCCGCAAAGCCGCGAGCTGATTGCCGACGTGAACCCTACTTTCAACTGGGTACGCCTGGCGCAGCGGGTGCCGGTGCGCATTCACATCGATGAAGTGCCGGAAGGGTTCTTGCTGGCGGCGGGGACGACTTGTACGGTGGTGGTGAAGCCGAGCGAGGGGTGACCTGCGGCGCCATTCTGGCCCACAGTCACTGCACTGCCTTTAGATACAGCGCTGGACCTGTGGTGGCGGGCATGCCCGGCAAGAATCCAACGCGGTGGCTGGCACCGGCTGCGCCGGTGTTCGCGGGCGCGCCCGCTCCCACAGGTTACGCTGTGCGCCTGCCAGCATCGACAACCTGGCGTTCAGGCGGGCCCCACCAATACCGGCACCTTCACCCGGTCGATCACCTTCGCGCTGATCGATGGGTCCAGCAACCGCCCCAGCCGTGACAGGTGGCGGTGGCCCATGATGATCAGTTCGCAGTTCAGTTCCTGCGCCTTGGCCACGATCGCCTCGACCGGTTGCCCCGCGATCATGCAGCCCTGGCTGGCGAAGCCGGCCTGTTGCAATTCGCCTACCGCCTTGGCCACCGCGTCGTCGGCCTGGTGCTGTTCCTTGCAGGCGGCGGGGTATTGCTCCAGCTCTTCGGTGGTGTAGGGCGCGGGTTGCTCGTGCACGGCGAAGGTAGAGTCGATGGCCAGCAGCACGTGCAATTCGTGTTCGCCGGGGCGGCAGTAACTGCGGGCGAGGGTGAGCAGGGCAGTGGCGGCGGGGGAGGCGTCGATGGCGATCAGAACGGGGCTGGGCATGCAGGATCCTTGCTTCTGGCTGGCTAGTCATTTGCCTGCACCGGCGATAGGGTCGGTGCAGGCACTGCAACTGTTATGACCCAATCACCGTCCAGAATAAATGCCCCACCACGCACGAGCGCATTGCGTCTGGTGCAATCCGCCAACCTGCTACCATCGCCACTCCCCAGCTGTAATGGAACACGGCCATGCAACTCCCGGACATGAACCTGCTCGTCGCCCTCGATGCCCTGCTCGACGAAGGCAGTGTGGTCGGTGCGGCGCAGCGCATGAACCTGAGCCCCGCGGCCATGAGCCGGACCCTGAGTCGTATCCGCGATGCGTTGGGCGACCCGATCCTGGTGCGCGCGGGCCGTGGGCTGGTGCCGACGCCACGGGCGCTGGCCTTGCGCGAGCAGGTGGCGGCGCTGGTGGAGCAGGCTGGCGAAGTGTTCCGCAGCGCCGATGAAGTCGACCTGCCCAAGCTCGACCGTGCCTTCAACATTCGCACCAATGACCTGTTCATCGCCCTGTATGGTGCCCAGCTGCTGCGCCGCATGCACGAGCAGGCACCGCGTACGGTGCTGCGCTTCGTGCCGGAAAGCCCCGGCGGCGACGACGACAGCGTGCTGCGCGACGGGCGCACCGACCTGATCATCAGCTCGACCGTTGATCTGGGACCGGAGATCAAGGTGCAGAGCCTGTTCCAGACCTACTATGTAGGCTTGGCCCGGCGCGACCACCCGATCTTCGAGCAGCCGATCACGCCGACCAGCTTTGCCAGTTACCCACAGATCAGCGTATCCCGCCGTGGCCGGGCCAACGGGCCGATTGATGTCGAGCTGGCCAACTTCAAGGTGCAACGGCGGGTGGCATTGATTACCCCGAGTTTTCACTCGGCGCTGTTCTCGCTACCGGATTCGGACCTGATCCTGCCGATGCCGGCGAATATCCTCAACAGCGTGCACAAGCTCGGGTTGCCACTGCGATCGTTCGAGATCCCGGTACCGCTGGAGCGGGTGACGGTGCTGCAAGCCTGGCACCCGCGGTTTCACAACGACCCGGCACATCGGTGGTTGCGGCAGACCTTGAAGGCTTGCTGCAGTGTTGATCCGTGATTGCCTGTAAGGGCCTCATCGCTGGCAAGCCAGCTTCCACTCTGTGGGAGATTCTATGGTTTCTGGCAAGGCTAGCCGGAGCATCTTCA
>NZ_AEWE02000117.1:72912-74066 GCF_000190455.2 Pseudomonas sp. TJI-51 | reverse complement strand
CATTTGCAATGTTGGGAGAACTCATGTCGCAGATCGTGGAAGTGCAGATCCTGGATGCCGAGGCGAATCATCATGATGCGCCAGGCCGATTTGAAGCCGTTGCTCGTGTAGCTGAAGACGCGGCCCTTCGACTTAACGCCGAGGCGGATCAGCGCGTCCCTGGCTTTAATGCTCAAGGGGACGTCTCGTTTGGATCCGTTCTTGGTCTCCGGTAGGTGGGCGATACGGTTCCGCAGGTTGATGTGCTCCCACTCCAGTTTGAGGAGTTCTCCCTGGCGCATGGCGGTCTCCAGGGCCAGGATGACGATCGAGTAGAGCTCTTGGGTTTGGTGGCCATGGCAGTAGCGAAGAATTAGACGCNNGACGCTCTTCCCTCGCCAAGAGACGACGGTCCCGGCCGGGGGGAGACTTTGGCTTCCGCACGTTCGCCACGGGGTTTGCATCGCAGGTGCCCCACTCGATACGGCCGATGTCGAATACGTTGGAGAGCAACGACATTTCCAGGCGAACCGTCGCCGGCGAGATCGATTTGCCGGTTCTTTGGTTCAGCTGCTTGAGGCGATCGTCACGGTAGTCGGCAATGTCCGGGCTGGAGATCTCCCGCATGGTTTTTGCGGCGATCGGCGATCTCAGGATATGAGTTATGCGATAGCTCTCCTGGGCGTAACCTTTCTTGAGGATTGAGATCTTGCTTCGGTAGAGTTCCAGGCCTTCAGCGAGGCTGAGGTTTTTCTTGCGCATGCAGTTGTTCCAGCTTCGCCTCAATCAACACGGCGAGCTGGCTATACGGGATTTCCAATGCGCGACAGAGGCAGATGACGGTATCGAGAGTCGGCGAGCGCAAGCCGCGCTCAAGCAGACTGATGGAGGTGCGGTCGAAGTTCGAGGCTTCACTGAGCTTGTCTTGCGACATACGACGCCCTCGGCGTAGCTCGGCCACAACAAGTCCGAATGCGATGTTATGGCTGAGAGGGGGCTTCTTTGCCTTGCTCAACGACCTGACCTATAAACAAAGGTCAGGATTTTCGTTCTGCAGACTATTGTCGTCTGCGGACAAGAGTCGTCGGATCGTTTGACAGCCGCTGCGGCCAGCGTATAGTTCAAATCATTTGGTACAACGGAAGTCGTTTCGGAGGGAGGTGCCTCATGTCTGG
>NZ_AEWE02000117.1:25724-72890 GCF_000190455.2 Pseudomonas sp. TJI-51 | reverse complement strand
AATGACCAACCGCTTCTGGCAGGGCCAGCAAGAGGCTGGAGCTGAGCGCAGCTGGCAAGCGCACGCGGGCATGCTCCAGCGCAAGCTTGACCACGCGAACCAGCAGAATGTTTTCCTGACTGCGCTGCAGGAGGCGAATAACTACATCCTGCAGCTCGCTCTTGATGCCCTGCAGCGCGGCGAGGCTAGCTCCCCTTTGCTCAGCAAAGAGGCGCGTGACTCGCTTCGTACTCGTTACCTGTCCCAGAATCTGAAGGCCAAAGGTTATGCCCTCAATGAGGGCGACTGGAGCATCCGGCCTTTGTGATGCCAGGGCCCTGAAAGGAAAAAGCCGACCATTGGTCGGCTTTTTTGTTTAAGAGCTTGATATTTATCACAAAAAGAAGGGCCATCAAAACGATGGCCCTTGGTGTGCTTATCCGCCGAACAGATCCTTGTTCGATGGGCCTGGTCGCTGTGGGGAGCCATCCGGCGTGTCGCCACCGCCACCTGGGCTACCTGATGGCCCTTTCGGGCGGTGCCCGCCGAGGCCACCGGCAGCGCCATGCTTCGTTTCCCTGACGCCGGCGACGAACACATCCTGGCCGCTGTCGCCCGTGCGCTCCGCGTCGGCGATACCACCAGTAGATCCGTTACCGATCCAGCGCAGGATGTTGTCCGGAACCCAGTGAATCAGGCTGAAAACGATGTGCACGACGGTGGTCATCATCACCACATAGATGGCCACGTAGGCGATGAAGCTGACGATGCCCGTCATGCTGTCGGCCTGGATCCCGGAGACGACTGACATGAAGGCCGCGTTGATGTATCCAACGATTGGCTGAGTCAGCAGCATGCCGCCGAGTAGGCCGAACAGCATCAGTGCTGGTCGCATCACCAGCGACAGGATCATCATGTAGCCCTGTCCGGCTCGGCCGACGGCATCGTCTCCATCTGGATGGATGTGGGCTACGGCAAACAGCGGGGCCGCGATGACCGATTCCAGAACAAGAACGAACCAGTTCACGATCGAGGTTGTCCAGGTGATGAACGGGATCATCGGCACATAGGTGCTCAGCGTCACGCCGAAGGCGAACAGGGCGAGCAGCATGAGGGTGATGATGCCCGAGAGGAACTGGAAGACTGCGCCTGCGTCGAAACCAACCTTCACTGTGGCCTGTGCTGCCCAGGAGTTCGCGACGCCTGTGGCGGTGGCCATGGCTGCGAGCATTACCTCGCCGGTAGTCACGATGACATCGCCGAAGCTTTTCATCTGACTCATGTGGTTGAGGTTGGAGCCAGCGATGCTCTGCGTCATCTGGTTGATCGCGCCCATGAATGGCGCGGACATCATCTTCTTGACGTACTCCCAGGCGCCTTCTCCGTCACGGGGCTCCCGAACGTTGGTCTCGGCGTAGTAGGTGTTACGGACCGAGTCGACGCGGTGCTTGGCATACTCGTCGGCGGTGAGCATGACGTCGGCGTATGTCTGGAGTGTCTCCTTGGTCTCCTTGTCGACGATGGCAATAGGATCGGCTGCCGGCAGACCGTTCAATGTGGATTGCATCACGTCGTTCATTTTGACGATGTGGTTGTACCAGGTGCCGGCGAACAGCCAGCCGCCGTCCTTGGCGGCCTTGAGGAAGTCCGCTGCAGCGCGATCACTGGTTTGCATCACAGCGGTCTTGGCGGCGGCGCGAAGCGAGTTCTCATAGGTGTTCGCCGCGGCGTCTATCACGCCCGGGGCCGGTTTTTGCCCGGCGACGATCTGCTGTGCCGTCGGCCGGATATCCTGGATCATCTGCTGGATGGCTTTGGCGTGTGCCGCGAGAATCGGCTCTTTGATGACCTTGGTGTTGCTGTTGCCCTCCGAGGCCTCCCAGGATTGCTTCCAGGTCAGGGCTCCGCAGACATCGGGGTTCATGTAGGAGTTGTCGTTCGCCTTCCACTTGTAGTCGGTGACGGTATAGCTCGCTTTGTTGTACTTCTGAACCATGTTGATGCCGCCATAGACCGGTATGGCGTCGGTAATATCAACGTCAATCTCTCCGGTGTTGACGACCTTGCGGGTGGATGCGACAGCTTGGATGCGTGTCGACCGACCAGAGGCCTCGAACTGCTTGTTCATCGCCGCGGTGCAGACTTCGAACTTCAGGATGTTGGCGGCCAGTGGTCGGGAATCTGGAATGAGCGGTCGGGAAAGCATGCCGTCCTTGCCGATTTGGTCGACCGCCTGGCTCCAGATTGCGTCTCCCACACCCACGCCCTGTATAGCAAGCCAGAGCACCATGATCTGGATCAGCGAGTAACCATGCCCGAGCGGTAGCAGCAGGGCGCCGCCTGCAGCGGTACGCAATGGAATCCAGATGTCGCTCATCTTCCGTCCGAGGACCTCGCCATCCTGAGCGGAGTCGACGGTGCCTTTGATCGTGGTGTAGGCGATAAAGAGCATGCCCAAGAACATCACGGCACCACCGAAAACGGACATCATGCTGCCCAGCACGTCCTCGGTCTCGCCGCCCTCTACGTTCCCGCCAGAGTGGATGGTCCCCACGATCGAGCCGAACACTTCTTCCAGGAAGTCAACGGAAGTATCGCCCGGCGGCGGGGTGAATTGGTTCAGTCCGCCTGAGGATTCAGCGTGGGCTGCTCCCCCGAAGAATGCGGCCAGAAGTAGGCAAAGCAGCAGCGATTTTCTCATCTGGCTGTCCTTTAGCTGTGCTTGTTGGAAGACGAGGGCGTGGGGGAGGGGAGCGTGAGTTCCGGCTCATGCGTATCCGCGTCACCCAAGCGGCCCAAAAGCCGCTCCGACAGTTGACGCCATGCTTGGCCGCAATCCTGGCGACCGGCGGGTGGCGCGCTTGCTTCAGGCTCGGGAGGTGGCGACGGTTCGGCTCGCTCGGTTCGGATGTGTTTGATGACTCTTAGCACGCTGATCACCAGTGTTGACGCTAAAGCGTTTAGTCTCGATACTTGCAGAAGATAACACAACGAAAGTCCGAGCCATAAACCAATGTTAAGCCTATCTACTGAAGATGTTGCAGAGCACTGGGAGCAGGTTTCGCCTGAACTAGGCCAACTGTTTGCTTCGATTGAGAGGGCAGAGGACTGGGCCCTGGATAATCACCCGGATATCGCCGAGCGCCTGCAGAGCTTCGGGCTCCGCCTCTCCGATCCGGCGGCTGCGGCGAAGCTGGCTGATGCGGACCGAAATGACCTGCTGTTCTTCCTCGTCTATATCAGCAGCAGCAAAGCATTCCGAATCGTCCAGTGGCTGGGCGAGCGCCACGCAGGGCTGGGGTCACGTCTGCTCGGAGTGCTCCTGCAGCAGGACTCTAATGGCGTTTTCTCGAACGTCCTCGATCCGATGTTGGCCGGCACCCTGGTACAGCGCCTCCAAGTTGTACAGAACACTCCGTTCTTCCAGCGGCTTCTGGCCCCCGAGTTCCTTGGGAGCCTGTCGAAGGCCATCACGAACTATCACCAGGAGAGGTCGGAGCGAGATGAATAAGTTTCCGTCGATGCTCGCTGTTGGCTTGCTGATCGGTGCCTCGACTGGAGTGGCCGCGACGAGCGCTTCCGATGCGCAACGTTATTGCGAAGACATTCAGCAGGGCCAGCAAAAGGCCCAGGAGGAGTACGTCAAGATCTACACCCCTGAGGTGAACCCCACGGAGGTGTTTCAGAACTCGATTACTCCCTGCATGGACCAGATCTCTCAGTACGTTGGCGGCCTAAGCATTCCCGGGCTGGGAAGCATCCAGGGGCTGATCGACAAGATCGGGAAGGAGTTGCTGGAAAAAGGTTGCCAGGCTGCGAAGCAAGAAGCGCAGTCTGCTGGGCAACGAGCCATCGAGTCGGTTCGTCGCAGAGCCAACGAGAAGAGCAACGGCAAGTACAGCCAGGTCATGGGCACTGTCGGCTCGCAGGTCGGGACTGTGGTGCCCGGATCGGCCGGGGAAACGGCGGGCCGCGTGATCAACATCCTGCAGTAGCTTGGGAGACCTGTGATGAAAGCATTCAAATTTTTTGGTCTCGGTGTCGCTACCCTGGTGGTTGGCCTGGGCATGAGCGGTGCTCCGCGGGAAGCCGAGGCGTGCTGCGGTGACGGCGCGATTGCCGCCCAGGGGGCGAATGCCGCCGGCATGGCGGTGTCGTCTGCCGTATCCACTGCAACTTCGACGATCGTGGCCTGGCTCCAGAAGATCGATTCGAGCATTCAGCAAGGGTTCAGCACCTTGACGCGGGAAGTCACAAAGCAGACAGCCCAGCAAAAGGTGATGATGGAGGGCGCGATCGCCGCTCAGACGCAGCTCTATATGGAGAAAGTTCGAGCTGATGCGACAACCAAATACGAGTTGTCACCTCGCAGCTGCTATGAGGCTGCGACGGGAGCCGCAGCGGGTCAGGCCGGCACTTCGGTGAAGCAAACCGCAGGTAGCCTGAACAAGGCGTCTGCAGATCGTACCCTCTATACCCCCAGCAGTGCGGCTGTCATTTCCCGGCACTATGACGAACACGTGGCGAAGTATTGCACGGCGGAAGAGGCTGCCCAGGGTCGATGCTCGCTGCCTTCGGATCCTGCCATGCAGGGTGCCGATATCCGCGTCGACACCTTGTTGGGCAATAGCAATCTCACCCCTTCGCTGCTGGAAGCCGTAAAGGCCCTCATCGCGAAATTGGTCAACGCCATCCCCACTCAGAACATCCCCAAGGCCTGGGAGGGCACTGCTCAAGGTAAGGCATTCATTGCGGGGCAGTATATTGAGCAGGCCAGATCCTCGGTCGCCGCAAACTCCTTGAACCAGGCTGTTGCCCTGCGCACACCGGTCGCTGGCCTGGGCGCCGCTGCGATGGTCAATAAGGCGGACATCTCTCCGATGGAGCTTATGGAAACCCTGGTCAACGGTCGGTTTCAATCGCCTGACTGGTACACCATGATTTCTGGCTTCTCTACCGAAAACCTGCTGCGCGAGCAGAACAAGATGCAGGCCTTCAAGCTGTGGATGGATCTTCAGTCTTTCCAGCAGATGGAGCGTGTTGAGGCAATGCTCGCGACCAATCTTGCCATGGACGTGAAGTCCGATTCGGCGGCACAGCTCGAAGTGGCTCGAAGCGCCGCGGCGAAGGCGGGGCAGTGATGCGGCCGCGCTGGATTGCTGCAACAGCTTTAGCTCTGGGGATAGCAGCACTGCCGGTCTACCGAGCGTCTGCAGCATATTGCTGTGATCCCTGGGGGTTCGTGGGCTATTCCGCGTTCGTTCAGGCCGGCGCCAGTATGGTCTCGGATTTTACTTCTTGGGCCAGCGACATTGTCGAAGTGCTTGCAGGCGATATCTACCCGGATTGGTGGTCGGGAGTGAATGGCCATCAGGCAGTCATGACACAGCAGCTCGCTGCTCAGCAGGCGCTCTTTGAGGGTAAACAGGCGGTCGACGCTAACCTGCAGGCCCAAGAGCGTGCCGGTAGTGCAGCCGAGGAGAGCATCCCTGCGAGCAGCCAGGCAGAAACAATGGCTAGCGTACAGGCGGTTGGAAGCGCGATGGTTGGAAGCGTCCGGCAAACTGCTGCTGAAAATCGCACGCTGCTAGACGCCACTCATGGAGCTTTCTACCAAGACCAACTCGCGCTGATCCAGCGTCACGTCCCTTACTGCTCCGATCGAGATGCCAGCGCTGGACGGTGCCAAGCTGTGGCTGCCGCCATGCAGGATCGGGACATCCGTTTCGACAGGATGTTGGAGCCAGGGGAGGGGAGAAAGACCTTTAATGAGGCCGAGATCGAGGCCGCCCGAGCCTTCGTCAAGAACGTTACGTTTGAGATGGCCACCAAGCTTCCCGATACCGGTAGCCCGCAAGGAAAGGCCCTGCGGGCGCACGAGTTGGCTGATGACGCGGTGATGTCGCTGGCCAGCAACAGCCTCAATGGGATGATTGCCAGGCGGTCTCCTGTTGATGGCCAGGCCTCGTTCTACGAGTTGATGTCCAACGAAATCGAAAAGCGATTTCTCTCTCCGGAGTGGTACACCGCTGAAAGCGGGAAGACTACTGCTCCGCTGCTGACCGAGTATCTGCACATGCAAGCCCTGGAAGATGTTCTGGCGCTTGAACGAAGCCGAGCACGCGAGCGGATCGAGATGATGCTCGCGCTGCAGACCGAGCGGCTGAATCGGAAGGACATACAGCCCCGTCTTGAAAATCAGCGCGGCGCTGCCGCTAGGGCAGGGCAGTAATGCACGTGTTCACCACCCAGGTACTGCCGGCAGACGTCAGGCTCGTACGCCTTTTCCCGATGGTCCACGTGGTTAGGCGGGTGCCTATAAGTGACCAGATAAGCACCGCGATGGGAGCCTGTATCGACCAGTTGTGCTCGACGGCACACCAGGAAGCCAACGCCCTTATTGGAGTGTCCTTTTCAACTTCTGCGTTGGTCACCAAAGAAGGGGAGCAGGTCATGGTCTTGGCCTATGCCGGTACTCCTGCCTTGCTAGAGGTTGCCGGACAGGCCGACGGGGATTAGGGGCCGAATTTGCGTTCGTCACGTTCCTTGCGAAAGCGAAGGGACTTTTGCCCCGGTCCCTGCCGGGGTTTTTTTTGGAAGAGGAGGAGTGGTATGGAGCTTGTGCGCTATGCACTGACGGACCCGCGAAACGATTGTGAGTGGGTTCGGAGTGATCTTGACAGCATGATCGCTATAGCAGAACGAGAAGGCGCTACTCAGTTTCAAGGGTTCACGATCCTGCGTGACGTGGTTCAGATAGAAAAGCAGGGCGATCGCTGGGTGCCAGGCCCGTTGCAGGTTCGTAGCCTGAGCTATGAGGACGTCTGCGGGCACTATCAGCGAATCCTCTCGGCCAATCCGGGGTGTGGTCTTCAGGTCGCGAGCCACGGGCTCGTTTTCCTTGATGATGACGGGATAACGCTGCTGAGAGCGCCGTACAAGGACGATGGCGTGACGATCGACGAAGACGAGCTCTATGAGCTGGACGGCGACGTTTTCTATTACGGCCACTGGGAAGGCGAGACTCCAGAGAGCACCAGGGCGGACATTTTGTCGCCAACCCTGAGGGAGATCCCAGATCTCGAAGAGATTCTGTCGCGGAACAACTCGCGGACTTTTTTCTAGGAGAATGGTCATGACTATGATCGCTGTGAACCGGAATGCCCCGATCGCCTACCACTTTCTATTCGCGCCTCACTCTCCGGAACCTGAGGGGGTTCTCGTTGACGCTGCAGGAATGCCTGTGCTGACTGATTACCAGGCGGTAGATTGGAAGGCGCTGGCGGTTTCTGCCCGTTCCGCAATCGACGGTGTTGTACCCAAAGGTATACAGCTATTTGTGGCTGATGATGCTGCCGACGTCTTCGAGGTCCTCAATCTCTGCCCGTGGTCGGTCAGCAGTCACGTGGGGAGAGGTGACTTCTACAGTCGCTTCAAAACGGCGGTAGAAAAGCTCGAAATGGCGGATATGCGTTCTGGCATCACCAGCCTCTCTCAATACGCCGACGATTATCATGTCAACGTTCCAAGCGCCGGTCGGCGCCCTCCATTGGGCGGGATCATTATCACAGTGAAGTTTCCCAACGCTTCGCATGTGGGAGACTATCTCCACAATGTGACGCATGCCCTCTTCGGCCAGATACGGCGCGATAATGGACTGGCCCTTGGGGTGGGGGATATGTCGCCGGCACTGTTGAGCTGGTTGGAAAATCAGTTTGGTGTCGCTTATGGTCGGCGCTGTGAATCGTACTTTGTTGGGACGACAAGGCCCCGCCCGCACTGAGTCCTGCGTTTCCGGTGCATGCCTCTGGCTCTATGCTCCAACCCTCGACCTGCTTCGCCGGCGGAGCCGGCTCGGTCTCACGTTATTGATTTTTAGGAGCATTCAATGTCAAACATCCAACTCAGCACACCGCTAGGGGAGGCCGTAGCTAGGCTCTTCTCCCGGGCTTTACCTCTTCTGGAGGGTCAGGCGCCCGGTGCCATGAAGGTCTTCATCTTCGGTGGATGTGGGGTGCACCTGCTGACGCACGCCCGCGGGAGCGCCGACATCGATGCTGAGGTCGAGGCAGCAAGGATCCTGCGCCGTGACGAGTTGGTGGCGGTGCTGGCAGATCCGGAGTTCTATGAGCAAGGGGACGAAGATCTCACGGTGGAGTTCGATCCGAACTACAACACGTCGCTT
Source organism: Pseudomonas sp. TJI-51 (assembly GCF_000190455.2). NCBI lineage: Bacteria > Pseudomonadati > Pseudomonadota > Gammaproteobacteria > Pseudomonadales > Pseudomonadaceae > Pseudomonas > Pseudomonas sp. TJI-51. The sequence goes on along the minus strand of NZ_AEWE02000117.1, from coordinate 64,726 downwards.
GGGCCTCTGCATGAGGACTATCGAGATCGAGCAATACCCTTGGATGGGTTCGACGGAAACCAGCCTCTGCATGTTTACGTGGCCGCTGGCGTGGATCTCGCTATTTCCAAGTTGAGCCGGTTTACAGAGCAGGACAAAGCTGATATCGAAGCGCTTATCGACAGTGGCCGTGTTGATGTCGAAGAGTTTGTTACACTGGCCACACAGGCAATCGATTATGCGGTCGGGAACCGCTCGGGCATGCTCAGCTGCTTGGCCGACGTCACTGAACCGTATTTGGAGGATGGGCACTATGGCTCGCCAAAACCCTGACGGCAATTTCGGCAAGCTCCTGGAGGATGTAACCCGGGGAGGGCTGCGCCATGCCTCGGCGGAGGCGCTTGCGGAGCTGGCCAAGCAGCTCTGGTACGGCCAGGGAGACTTGGTGTCTGTGCTGGAGGACGAGGTTTCCAGGCGTCTACGTCAGGTCGACCAGAAGCAGCGAGCGCTGTACCTGGTGGATCGGCTACGCCGCTTCCCCTGTGTACCGCGGGAGAAGGCCGCTTTGCTCAAAGCGTTCGTGTCGTCCTGGTCATCGCTCAAGCCTGCGGCGCGGTCGCCACGGGCGAGCCAGCTTGTGGCCACTCACCGCCTGGATAAGCTCGCGTTCGAGTGGGGGCTGGAGGAGGACGTGAGCCCGCAGATGAAGGAAGTCCTGCAGTACCAAACCCGGCACTATGCGGCTACGCAGGGCGTGAGTACCGGATATAGTGACGGTGCTCCGTCGCCGGCGGAAGACCGCAGCAGGGCGGTAGTGGCTATGGCGCGGTGAAGGAATGGACAGAAGCAAGAAGGGCCGCGCAAGCGGCCTTTCTTGTTTGCGCGGGTGCTTATGCTGTCGGCAGGCGGTAGCCGTCGATGTAGCCCATAGTCACCAACCGCACGGGTAGCTGGGGAAGCAGAGGTTGATGTCGAGCATCAATTCTTCGTGGGGCCGGGGAGACCAGAAGTAGTACCCAGCGAGCCGTGCAAAATAGACGGGCTGGCCGGCAGCTTCGCCAACGACCTCGATCTGCTTCCCGAAGCTCTTGAGAAGGTGTGCTACCTCATTACGCATTGAGGTCAGCGCCTCGTTCACGAGTTGATTAGGCGTCAGGTCAGGATTCGGCTCCGCGTCGGGATCCATGCGCTGGTTGACCATGCACCAGTGATATCGGAACAACTCCCACTCTTCAGTCGGTAGCTTGGTGGTGATGTGCTGCAGCACGGTCTGTTTGAAGAGATCCTGGTCATGCTGGGGGATGCTGTTCAGCATATCGTCACGCCTCGCTGGTGGCCGCATGGGTTGAGGAGATAGGGGACGCAGAGAAGCCGGCGAACTCGCTCTCAAGCCAGTCCTCATCCAACTCCGTAATAGGGAGGACCTGGCCCTTCTTCAGGACGGCCCGGACGATCCAGTTTGTCCAGGGCTGGCATTCCTGCATCGCCTGTTGAGCCTCCGCCAAACTCAATTTTCCAGCAGCTGGGTCATTTAGCGACAAAGTCACCGCGGCTGCTTGGTCCTTGAGGGCCTGCAGGGCCTTGTAAGCCTCGGACATCAGGCTGCGGTGGCCTGGGAGCGATTTCACTATCGCAACGCCTGCGGACGGGACCAGCTGCAATCCCAGCTCGCTGAGCGGCCCCACGTATTGCTCTTGGTTCTCAAAAACGCCAGTCACCGCCCAGTCTCCAAAAAGTGCGTCCTTGTGGAACGGATGTGCTGTGTGGATCTGTATACGAAGGCGCTGTGCCGTTGCTAGGTGCGTAGCGATCAGTGCCTCGTCACGAATCATTGCGATGGAAGGCTCGGTCATTCTGGTCCTCGTCTACTAGCTGTGGTGGCTCCGACCAGCTGGTCAGGCACTAGATCTTGTGTTTTCCGCTTGCGACCGTTTAGCGCGAGGCGCGGTATTGCGTATTGCTCAAGTAGCGGCGCAAGGCTTATAGTCATTTAAAGAATAATAAATAATGTTTTTATAGCCGTTTAACATAACAATGATTATACGAACAAAATCAATAGGTTAGGTTGGTGTCTCAGAACACGACGCTCCCATCCGGGATTGCGCTGGGCAGGCTTGAAATGACGCCTCGCCTCGGGTTCACCAGGTTGCCGTTCTGCTTGATGCCTACGGTGAGCGCATTGTCCGTGCGTTTGAGCAGGAGTTCGGCCAGGCCTGATTTCGGCTGGCTGTAGAAGACGTACACCTTCCCGGCTTGCACGACGTTACTGATGCCTGGGGCTTTGACGTACCAGCTGGGGAGGCCAAGCTGCGCGTCGGCGATTGTTCCTGAGGCAGCTGGGTTGCTGGCCTGGTAGGCCGCAACAGCGCCCTTGTAGACCTGCATGCTCCCCGCGATCGCGGCTATCTCTCCCTGCGTTTCGGTATCTCGCCAGTCCTGGATGTTTCCAAGGAAAACCGAAGCAGCCAGCCCAAGGATGGCGAACAGCGTCCAGAACATCTGCATTGGTCTCTCCTAGGTGATTCCAGAGGACTCTGGTCCACCTATATATGGGAATGTTTGCTAGAGTCGCTTATTATAATGCAACGAAAGTAAAATTTGTGCACAGTACGGATACGCCGCGCCTGCCGGCAGTGCGGTTCTAGTGCAGATCTCATCTGGAGGGGACGAGAATGGGCTTCTTGAAGAAAACGCAGTCTGAAAACCCGGGAGAAGAGGCCGGCGTCGGCGAAGTCGACGATGGGTTCGTTGAAGTCCCTGCAGATGACACTGCGGCTGACGAAGCCGCCGNNTGACGAAGCCGCCATTCGTGATTCGCTGAAAGAACAGGGCGAAGCCGGTAAGGAAGACGAGTCCGCTCTGGAAGAAGTCGTTGCGCCTGCGGAGGCGCTTGGTGACCAGGCCGGGCAAGACGATCTGATGGATGGCCTGCCCTCCTCGATCTATTTGCTGCGCGAGATCCTGCGGAACCACGACTGGTCGGAGAACCCTGCGGATCCCGCAGGCCAGATGATCGAGTGGACGATGATCGAGTCCATGATTCGCTCTGCGATCGATGCGGGCCATCGTGCTCATGTGGAGCGAGTTTGGGCAGAGGTTGCCCCGCCCAGTCATGGCGGGCTTGCCGATGTGCTCGCTTCGCTGCCGCAGGATTCGGCGGGGGCTGCAGGTCCTGACGCAGCTCAGCCCGCCCAGGAGGAAGTGCACATCGCCGAAGATGCAGCTATGGGCGTCGAGCCTCACCTGCGCACCTTCCAAATGCCCGAGGCTGATCGTCTTCCGGAGCCTTACCTTCGTACCCTCAGCCCGGACGATGTGCTGGATGGTCAGTATCGGCACATCCCGGACGAGGCATTCTCCCAGCCCTACCAAGGTCAGGAATGGGCTGCCCGGCCAGAGGCCGTGCGCCCTGCCCCTGCAGCGAACTCCGCAGCGCCTCATCCTGAAGGAACGCCAACGGCCGGCGGGACGGACCTGTTGAGCAAAGCATTGTCGGCACCTTTCGCGCTGGCTTCCGCGGCGGGGAGCCTTGTCCTGGGCTCACTCAAGACGATGGGCGATCAGGCGCGCTCTTTCTATCAGAAGCGAGCCGTCAATGGGCACCAAGTCATGGAGAGGCAGCTCAATGATCACGCTACTCGCATCGACGGGCTGACCAGCCGACTCAGGCAGTCAGGCATGGGTGAGTTCATCGCTGAACTGAAGGCAACCGGTCGGCCGGCCAATGAGATATTCGACGGGATGAAGCCTGGTGGCCCCTATGAGAAGTTCGGCCGCCGCTTCTCCTCGTTGATGGAGGACGCGGATTTCGCTTCTAACTACGCGAACCTGCAGCGGCATATGGACGAGTTCGGCGACCTCGCATCCCGTTACGCGAAAGCAGGCATCGACCTTAATTTGGACTACTCCGACGCGGTCGATCGCAACCTTTCGAAGATTTCGGCCGCTACCGAAGGCTTCCCGGGGACGAAAGATGGCGCCTTCAAGCACCTGCAGGAGATGGCGCAGCAGATTGGGGAGCGGATCAAGCGGCTTGTCGACCGGCTTATGGGCCGGCTTGCGCCGCAGTAACAGGAGGATCCAAGCATGGAGAGACCACCTATTACTGGGGTGCTTTTGGCCTTCGGCGCAGCACCCTACAAGTTCGAGAAAGACGAGTCGGCAAGCTTCTACGTCCAGTTACAGCTGCCCACTGGCGAGACCAAAACCCTATGGGGTGTGGGCTTGGAAAAAGCACTCGAAGACTCTGGGGTGCAACTTGGTGAGGTCCTGACTGCCCAGAACCTGGGGAGGCAGCCAGTCGAGGTCGATATCAAGGTTCGTGACGAAGACGGGAAACTAACGGGCGAGGTCCGCCGAGAGGTGGTGCATCGCAACGTATGGTCAGTGATGGGTGCGCCGGAGTTGGACTGGCGGCGGGACGCGGAGCAGAAGGAGCAGCCTGGCCAAAGCGACAATGACCAGGCTCGTGGTGGCCCTGCGGATTCCTCCTCGACCGAAAGGGCCGCTGCCGGCGCCACCGCGACCAGTACCGATCAAGTTTTCGCAGATGCAGGCAATGCGTCAGCTCAAGAAACCTCGGTGAAAGACTCAGCCCGTACTGGATCTCGGCGGGACAAGCGAGATCGCTCCCCGTCTCGGGGCCGGCGAGCGGAGCCCGCCGAGGCGNNCCCCCGCGGAGGCGGGGGTACAACAGCATGGGGCCGCCGGCACCGGTGGTGGCCTCGGCCCCGACCTGGTATCGAAGGCCTTTTCGGCGCCCTTCAATGTCGCAACCGCCCTTGGCGGCCTGTTCTCGACTTCCTTTAAAGAGGTGGGGCACAAGTTCACAGCGCGGAGCGTAGATGGCTATGGCGTTCTGGAAGGACAGCTTTCGGATCTGGCCAATGCCGTTGAGCGCAAGGCCACCTGGTTGAAGTCGCAGGGGGAGATAGATGGTCAGGTGGCACCAGGTGCTGCGCAAACGGCGGAAGATCTGAAGCGGCTTCTGGGGGATTTCGACACCCTTTCCGGTCGGTTTTCCGATATGGGCAGCAAGCTCGGATATGACTACGCCGAAACTCTGGAAAAACATTCTACTTCCATGAAGTCCGCCCTCGATAGTCTAAATGGAAAAGTCGAAATTATTGCTGAGCTTCAAGAGCTTGTCAGTAAACTTGTAGACAAACTTGAACGACTTTTTTCGAACATAAAAATGGGTCGATAACATGCAAATTATTACCGACGAAAATATCAACCGGCTCATAGCACGGCTCGACAACTGCTCTGTGCTTGTGGACGCCGCGGACAAGGTCGTCTCCCCTGAGGTTTTTGGCCGAATTAAGGCGCAAACCCTTGCATATGCTGGGTTCATGTCGGACCTGGCCGGTGGTCGGCTGCCTCGCTTTTCTAACTCCACTATTCAAGGCGCAAGCTTAGTTGAAGAGTTCTGTCTTCTGATCGAGACAGAGTTGGGAAATCAAAAATAGAAAGGGACAAGCAGATGAACGAACTGAATGAACGATTGAGTTCGGGGGCAGAAAGTATTTGGGGTAAATTCTGCCGGGCTGTATCGGAATGTGATCTTAAATGGGCTGTCGTTCTTCCAGCAGCTATTGGAGCCCTGACGATAGTGGCGGGCGTGGTGCAGGAGGCCCATGGGCAAACGGATCTGATAATTCAGGGGGGGCGTGCTGCTGTCGACGCATACAAGGCCAGTCACCAAGCGAATCCTCTCACCATTCCACAAATTGTTATTGAAGCGTTCTCCCCAGGTGGCCGTGATATGGGGTTTGGTGGGCGTACTCAAGGCATTGGGGTGGGGCTGGCCAGCATTGGTCCGTTGTTGGGAGCTGCGTCAGTGCTGTTGGCCCGTGGTTTCGAGCGCATTAAGGAAGGGTTGGGCGCCAAGGCAGATCAAGCCGAGAAGGCGCGAGAGGCCGAGCAGTCGCGGCAGGCTTCGATGTATCTCGGTGGAAGCGTTGCTCTGTCCGGGCTTGGTTCGACGCCGGGCTTCTACGTCGACGGCCGTCAGGCTGGGCTCGACGGTGAGGAACCCTCCGCGACCATGCGCCCACGTTGAATGGCAGACTGTATGGGGCGGGATCTGGTGATCATTGAGGCGCCTGGAAAGCTTCGGACTTTCCGGCGCCTGTGTGAGGGTGTCGGCCTGCAGGCCGACATTTGCGCGACCATCGGCCATGTTCTGGAAGCGCCGAAGGACATGCGCGATCTGGGCATCGCTCTGCGGGGTGAGGAATATGTGGAAACCAATCGGCGCCCGATCCGCGAAGATTCATTTCGGTACCTGTGCGATTGCCTGGCACGTTGCAAAGGGCGAGTGCTGATTGCAACGGATAATGATCAAGAAGGACATGTAATCGCAGCTGATATTGTCGGCCTCATGGAGGCTGCTGGCTGCAGGCAGCCTGCGTATCGTCTGGTGCTCAACGGTCTCACCAATGATGCGATGGTAAGGGGATTGGCTCAGCTGTCTCCGGTTGATATCGCGTTGTCCAATGCCGGAGTTGCGCGGCGGATTGTCGATCGACTCATTGGTGGGGGGTTATCTGATTTTTCCACGGGCCGGACCGTTGGCCGAGTTCAGACCGCCCTCCTCTCGATCGCCGAGCATGGACTGCCTCACAGCCTGATAGGGCTGTCGATGCCGTGCTCGAACGGTGGTGAGCCATTTCGAGCGGTTCTTCCTGTTACTGGCGTAGCTACCCCGGCCGAACTTATCGCGCAACTCGATGCGTTGCCGGCGCGTGAGGTCGCGATGGCTACACCTGAGCGACTGAGCGAGCCAGGCAATTATGGCGATACGCTGCTGTCACTCAATGCCGCAGCAGGGCTGAGCATCTCCCAGGCGGCGGAGCTGCTGCAGGAGCTCTACGAGGCTGGTGACATTTCCTATCCCCGCACATCGTCGCGTGCTTTCAGTGATGCGACGGTTGAGGTGCTGGAAGCGCTCGCCAAGGTACGGGGGATCCGGGCGTTCCGTAAAGCTGCAGTTCCGACCATCCAGTCGGATGGGGTCGCTCATGAGGCGATCCACGTGCTGAACAGCGAGCTGTTGCAGCGACTCGATCTGGGGCGTCCTCCTTCTCTGCAGGGCAGTCTGCGAGAGGCGGCGCTATCCATTATTGCGAGACAGTCATTCGAGTCTGGGCTGGTGGTTGCCCGCGAGCGTCCGAATCTGGACGACCTGCCTGATTTCCTCGCAAGCCTGGATTGGAGTCGGGATGCGCGGCGGCCGATGCTCCCTTGGCGGCCTGCCTCTTCGGTCACAACGAAGGGCGGTGCACTTGGGCTCGATGCCGCCCTGGTGCAACAAATGATGAAGCACGGAGTTGGTCGTCCCAGCACATGGCCGTCTCATGCTGCTCGCTTCGCCGAGCGCGGCTTCGTCGACGACGCCTATCAGCTGACGACGAAGGGGCTACGAGTACTTGAAGCTGCTCCGCAGGGGCTTCGAGATGTTCTCTGTACTGCCAGGATCGAGGACTTGCTGCAGGAGCGTGGCAGCGAAGTTTCACACATGGTCAACCATGCCATGCAGGTTGCCCTGGAGGGCGATGCCGAGCTGGCTGCTCAGCTGATCAGCCAGCTCGATGTTTTGCAGGACGAACAGGAAGAAGAACTTGAACACCGTCATCGCCCTGTTTTCTAGCTGCCCTTCCCTCAAGCGAGCCTTGCCCATGGCGGCTCTCGCTGCTGGTTGCACGGCTCTCGCCTTCGCGTATTTCCAGGATCGCAGCCCTACCCTGCAGTCCAGTGAAGTTCAGGTGGTGAGGGGGTTCATAACCCGCACTGGCGATCCAGCATTGATCGCTGCCTACAACGCCGCTGTTTCAGATGGTGAGCTTTCCAGGGCAGAAACTGAGGGCCTTATCGAGAGGGCGAAAGCCGCACCGCCAATATTCTTGCTGACCATTCCGCCAAAAAAATAGCAAATGCCTTTGCAGTTTTTTTAGCGTATTGTTAAGCTCACTTTTGTTTGTCTATGACGTGCTTCTAAAGTGATCTTTCCCTATGGTCAAAGCATCTAGTCGAATCGAGTACAGCGATTTTGAGCACATCATGATCCACCTGGCGGGTGAGCGTGGGTGGACCTTCAAATTCGGCGATGAGTCTGTTCCGGTCGAGGCTGTGTTCAATCATTCGACCTATGCCCCTGCCCTGTTGGCTGCAGCTGAAACCGAGCTCGCGGCCAGGCGGATCGGTGGCGACTTGGCTTTCGCCCTGGAGGGTGAGGGCAACTCCCTGTTCGGCGCCCGGGTCCGTTTGGTCAGCGAGCGGAACTCATTCCTAAGCCAGTTCTGGCGAATGGCCACCACGGCGCTGATTATCGAGTCCCTTCCTCGATCAGGCAACAGCATCATGCTCGACCAACTGCAGTACGTGCTGGGCGATCGCTTTGCTGACTACGTCGAAGCTGCTACGGCGGAGGCTTCCTGATGTCGATGTTGCGCAAGCTTCACAAGCAAGAGGTGGAGCGTTTTTCCAGCGGTGAACAAACCACTGCCACTCAGGCGGCAGTGGAGCCAGCTGCTGCACAAGGCGGTTCACTACTGGACGAATTTGAAAACATGCTGCTCGGCAAGCCCGAGCAAGCTGCAGCCCAGGCGGAGGTATCGCCGGCGCCGACCAGTCAGGTTGTGATCGAGACGCAAGTCGTCTCCCCGGCTGCACCGGAACCTAAGTCGGAGCTACCTGCAGAGCCAAAGGCTGATGAGGCTTCGCAGCCAGAAGCCCCGTCCGCAGCCCTGGTGCCAGGTTTCGCCGAGGTCCTCAAGGGCCTGGCTCCAGTCTTCAAGGCAGCAACAATCTACCCGGGGCATGACGCAGATCCGGCGAGGATCGCTGAGGCTGTACGTCGCATGTCTCTCGTTTCTACTGGCCTCGCCCAGCATATTGCAGGGCGAGTGGATCCTCAGGAGCTCGATGCCGCCTGGGCCAAGAAACACCTGCATGGTTTCACCGCCGAGCTCGTGGCCAGCCAGTGGATCTCGTCAGTGATCTCCCGCGGCGGTATGCCGGCCGGAGAGTATCCCGAAGTCACCGTCGAGTTTTTGGGGGCTATGGTCGATGGGGCGTGGGCCGCATCCCAAAAGGTTTCCCTCGGCGGACTTCCTACTGGTGATCATCTCGGTGCCCAGCTCGCGCTGCTCACTTCAGTAGCCCCGCTGTCGTTGGAGGTCGAGCGCTACTTCGCCATCGTTATATCGCAGGTACCTGGCCTGCAGGTGAAAGCTGAGGACCTGTTGTCGGAGTTGGCCGTGTTTCTGGTCGAGCAAGTGTCGGAGCAAGTGACGCGCCTCGGTAACGGTGGCTCTGGGCTGTCTGCTGCCCCTCAGGAAATGCTGCATCGTCTGCTTATTCAGCACGCGGCAGAGGTACTGCTTTCCTCTTGGGAATATTGTCGCGGCGAGGTTCTGGGTGCGTTGAAGGATGCCGCCGATGTTGATGCGGCTGCAGCGATTCTATCCCGTCCTGAGTTTACTCACGGTTTCCCGCTGGAGGCACTTAAGGCCAGGGCTTCTTCATCCCTGAAACGGTTGGTGGCCACGACAGAGTACGCCCTAACCATGATGAGGGTTACCCAGCCCGCAGGAGCGAGCCATGTCTGAGGTGACCAACAAGGGCGGCGCGCTACGTAAAGTTGGCCGGGCTACTGCCTGGGTGGGCAAAAAATGGGTTTGGACCGTCACCGGTGATTGGCGTGAGGCTCGCCACAACGCTAAGCGGATCTACAACCTGCTGAAGTCCCTTACGGGGCGTACCTATCGGGAAGAAAGCTTCTCGGATGCGGTCTCCCGGCTTCACCTGAGCGAGAAGGATCTCGATGCCCGTTGCCGGTATCTGCATGCGCTTTCCGTACTGTTTGGCCTGATGGCGATTGTTGCCGGCGTGTTCCTCGCGCTAGTGCCCTGGTCGCCCAGTCCTATCAACCACGGCCTCATGTCCTTCGGCGTTCTCGCGTTGAGCATCACCCGTTTCTTGGTCACCAGGTTCCGAGTGGCCCAGATCCGTGAACGACGCCTTTTTAGTTTCAAGTCGTGGCTCCTGCGTCAGGAGGGGCGTTCGTGATTGACGCTCTGCCAATGGCGGCCCCTAGTCCGCACATTACTGGCCAAGCTCGCGAGGTCTGCATCGTCCGAGCAGCGGCTCATTACCGTGCGCATCCCGACTTGGTCAAGGCCATCATTCGCACCGAAGGTGGCACGACTGGAAAAGTCTCTTACAACAAGAACGGCTCCTACGATATGGGGCTCATGCAAATTAATAGCATTCATCTCGCGGAACTCTCCAAGTTTGGAATAACCAGAGACATGCTCGTCAACAACGAATGCCTGAATATTTTTATCGGTACTTATTACATTCAGCGTAGCGTGCTGGGGAGTGATGATTTTTGGAAAGGCGTTGGTAACTACCACTCCCGCACGCCCGACAAGAACTATCGCTACAAGCATCGTGTATGGAACAATCTTAAAGAAGTCCGGGGGCAGCAATGAACCGCGGTAATGTCAATAAGTCCAATACTGATGAGCTGCTCTGGGTTATCGTCTTTATTTTCGTAGGCATCATCGCGCTTTGGTACTTTGGGCACGAAAAAATTTCTACCGTTGTTATGTCTCTCAGAAGATTCGAAGCGAGCCTAATTCTTTTTGATGCAGATGGTAGGTTGGCGTTGATCGAATGGCTTTCGAGCACCCATCCAGCTGATGCAACCCCTAAGTCACTTTGGTCTTCGGGCATCGTCGCGAGCCGGGAGCTCCGCTGGTATGTACTGGTTATCCTTACCAGCGTGTTTGGGTATCTTATGTACCGGGCGCCCGATCGCGGCAATAAGTATTCGAATAAACATACAACTGTCAGTCTAGCGAAACAGGAAGCGAGCCAATGGCCGGTTATCTTGCCGGCCCTCGAAACTGATTTTATCGCGCTGCCACTCAATCACTCGGTGCATGGTATGCGGGCTAAGGTGCGTGATTACGCCCGGCGGCACCAGTTTTTGGTCAGAACTGCTGCATTGGGCGAGGAGGAAGATCCTGCAGATATTGAGTTGCTGGATAACAAAGAGGCGTTAAAGCTGTCGCGGGCCAGGGCAATTCTTGTTGCGCAACTTGGTAAGCCTTGGGAGGGGGTCGATTCCTTGAAGCCCTATGAGCGTTCGCTCTTTGCCGCATTTGCAGCCCAGATGAACCATGACAACGACCTCGCGCTTAAAATAATTAATGAGCTCGCCCGTGCATATGTGAGGGCAAAGCGAATGAAAAAGATTGCCTTGCTGAATTCGTTACATGCAAAACGTGCATTGCACCAGTATGCAAATACCAAGGTAGTTAAGCGTGTAGTAAGTCGATATGCGTATAAGCGCACAGTGCTGATGGGAATGAAGGCAGCGGCTTCAGCAAATGGTGTGCTTGCGCCAAATTGGTTCAGATGGTTAAAGGCAGTTGATCGTGTCACTTGGTATTCGTTGTGCGATATCGGCATGGACGTTGCCAGCGTAGAAGCCTGTGGTTTGCGCTCACATTGGTTGTCAGAGGTTGTCGCTAAATCGGCAATCATGAATCCGCGTATTGAATCGGCGCTGGTAGGAATTAAAACTGCTCTTGGGGAGATGGTAGATGAAGAAAGTGATGATTGAGCGCCTCGCGAACTTTATTCGCCGCGCCCCCAAAAACGTTTCGGTTAAACGTAAGCGTAAGCGACTTTCGTTCGAAATCAAATCGCCGGCATATCAGTTGCACACCCTGAATCTCTCTGACTATGGGGATGACACACTGAGTTTCATCTTGGAAAAAGAGGCGGATGGCAATCTGTTTGTGGTGGCCAAGGCCCCCGAAAAATACGGCTCGGATAAAGGCGCTATGACCTCGCTGTTTAAAGCGCAAGTGGCGAGCGAGACCGACGGCGTATACCTGATCACTCAGGTGAACAGTCTGCTGACCAAGAAGTTGTCGGTAATGAAGCTGGTGGGACTCGCCCTGCTCGCTTGGTTAGGCTACCTCTTTGTCAGTGCCTATATCGATGTCGTCTCTGGCAAAGGGGGCAATATTGAGCCGTCGGCTCTCTCGTCGCTGGATGCAGCGCATCCTGCAGTCCGAGTGGCGGACAGCGGCGCCCCAGTCCCTGTAACTGTACATCCGTTTGACTGGCAGAGCGCTCCTGATCACCTACAAGCAGATCCCATTGCGAACCCAGACCAGCTGCAGGCCATGAGTCCTGAGGACATCGCAAAGCAGATCTACAACGCTGCCGAAACAGCTCGGAAGCAAGGGATGCGCGACAACGCGCCGGCGATGTCGAGTGATGTGGCGACTGGTCTGGAAGCCTTCGGACTGGCACCGAGCATCGATGCTGGGCAGTCGGTAGGACCTGGCTGCGATCCCAAACTCGCTTTCCAAGTCGCTGAATAACTGGGTATAGGCGCATGGTTCACGGCGTAGAGAAGCATCACGAGATTAAACGGACGCGAATCTTTCGGGATACGCGGCCGTTTTTCGAACAGATCCTGGAAGACTTTTCGTCGTTTCACGCGATTCTTATCGTCTACGTCATACTGGTGTTTCCGCTATTCTTTCTTCCTGCGCTGTTTGAGCTGAGTCTTGTTCTTGGCTTGATCTACAGCTTTATTCCACTCTCGCGCAAGCCAGATATTCCGTTCAGGAAGCGCAAGTCTCTGAACGAACTGGATCGCAACGATAAGCACCCAGGTACTGGCAAGCCTCAGCAGTCTCGTGGCATCGCCTTCATTGGTAATCGGAAGTCCGATAATGCGGAAATATGGGCGGCCAACGAAGATCTTAGAACACACGCTTTCATTATAGGCTCGACCGGGGCCGGTAAAACCGAAGGGCTGATTTCAATCGCTTATAATGCCCTGGTTTGGGGGTCGGGCTTCGCATATACAGACGGAAAGGGCGATGTAAGTCTCTACGCCAAGATTTTTTCAATGGTCCGTTCCATGGGGCGCGAAGACGACCTCCTGGTAATCAACTACATGACCGGCAACGCTGACACAACGAAAAAGCGATCCGACAAACTTTCAAATACCTATAACCCGTTTGCGGTAGGCAACAGCGAGAGCCTAATTCAGCTCGTGGTTAGTTTGATGGATGCCGGCGATGCCAAAGGTGATATGTGGAAGGGGCGTGCAATTAGCTTCATCAGTTCGGTTATGCCGGCGCTGGTGGATCTGCGCGACCAAAGTTTGCTCATGTTGCATATCGGTGCTATTCGGGAGGCCCTGCCCTACCCTAAATATTTCGAGCTGATGAATAATGTTAACATCAGCCAGAAGTCCAGGGACATGATGCAAGCCTTCTTGTATGACGTGCCAGGTTATAAGCGCGATAAAGGTGAGAATCAGTCGGCAACCTTTAACGAGCAGTACGGGTATCAGCAAATGCAGTTCACCCGTATTCTGAGCTCCCTTGCCGATACCTACGGGCATATTTACCATACGCCTCAAGGGGAAGTGGTACTAAAGGACGTTGTTGTCAATCGACGCATCTTCCTTGCTCTACTTCCGGCACTGGAGAAAAGTCGTCCCGAGTTAGGCAACCTTGGGAAGATCATTGTGGCTGGCATGAAAGGCATGATGGGTGCCCAACTGGGTAATAAAGTTGAGGGTAGCAAGTTGGAGTTGTTAGACTCTCGACAGACTACGGCCCCAACCCCATTCATCGCGATATTTGATGAACTAGGTTATTACATCCCTGACGACGCGGCACTGATGTGGGCTCAGGCTCGTAGCCTCGGATTTGCTCTCATCGCGGCAGGCCAGGACCTGCAGGCGTTCTACAGAACATCGAAAGAAGAGACGCTCGCCATTGTCTCTAACAGCAACATCAAGATTTTCGGAAAACTTGAGGACCCAACCGATACCTTTGACTTGGCCGTTAAACTTGCCGGGGAGGCCTACGTGTCAGTGGTGGACGGCTACGAGATGGCCGATGATGGTGCAGGAAGTTATCGCGGTAACACTGGTGCACGAATTGAACGTGTCAGCCGCGTAGAACTCCAGGACTTCAAAGAGCAGGTTGAGGGTGAGATCCACTTCATGGTGAAGTCGGATATCATCCGCGCTCGAATGTTCTATGCAGACTTCTCTGGTAAACGCTTGAGCAAGGAATACCAGCTAAATCATTTCGTGAAGGTGATCCCGCCCAACGAGGCTGAGCTGAAGGCTTTCAGCATCAACACACAAGAACTACGTGAAACACTGCGCTCACTTCCGCTCGCGAAACAGCGCTCCACTGATGGCTTCTTCGGATATGTGGCCGAAGTAGAGGCTGGAGAGCGCTACAAGCAGTACCTCACCGCGAAGCTGGGTGTGGAGCGGGGGATCTGCTTGTTGCTGGGATACGACGACTCGGCGGTTGCGCCAGTGGTCGACCAGGACGATGGCAGTGCCGGCGGCGCAGTTGGGAATGGGAGTGCGCTTGCACAAGCGCCGACGAGCGATAGCGACGCTATGCCCTCTCTTGCCCAGGCGCCGGGTGGCGCGGATCAACCTGCTCTCGCAGCAGCCCCTGTGGTGGCCGCCGGTGATGATGCAGGAATCGTATTCGACGGTGGCCAGCTCGCTTCGATCAACATCTTCGCCGAAGTTCCGCGTGAACCGTTCGGCATCGACATCGTGGCGCTGGCATCTGCCGCTATACCAATCATCGAAACCGCGCTGGAAGGTCGGGTCCAGCGCCCTGCAGAAGAGACGCCTCCAGCAGGACAAGGTGGCCTGCTCGACGAGCAGGCTACCCGAGTGTCGTTGAACAGTATCGCCTTGGGTCTTGGGGCGCCCGCCGCTGAAGCAGGTGCAATGGTGGAGAACATCATCCAGGCCGCGACGCAGGGCTCCGAATACCCGGTTCCTCCTAAGCCTGAGAAAGCGGGCAAGGACCAGGAAATGGAGGATGTCATGAGCAACCTGGAGTCGCTGATTGGGGGGCGTGCATGAGCATTGAGTTGGCCATGTCCCGCCGAGATTTGCTGAAACGCTCTGTAGTGGCTGGGATCACCGGCATGGGGGCCTTCACTTTCAGCGCCCCGTTGCTCGCTTCAACCGGCTTGCTGCTGCCTGCCAATTACGCGAACCAGGCGGACGCAGCGGCATTCTGGGCAAAGCCTCGGGTGTTGAACCTCTATCGGCCATCTACCGGCGAGCACAAGCAGATCTGCTACTGGCGAGATGGCCACCTCGATTTGGCTGGATACCGCGAGGCCTGCCACATGCTGCGAGATGTCCGTGCAGGCAAGGCTACGGAGATCGATTTGCGGCTGCTCAACCTCCTCCGGGGTCAACAGGGATGGCTGGAGCTTGCCTATGGCTTCAAAGAGCCCTACCAGGTCAACAGTGGATATCGGACGAAGGAAACCAACGAGGCTACAGAGGGTGCAGCACGGGACTCGTACCACACGAAGGGGCAAGCGTGCGACGGAAAGTTCCCGAGCCTTCCGATCGAATATCAGGGTCGCCTGATGTCAGCTTTCCGTACTGGCGGGGTGGGCTTCTACATAAACCGTCAAAAATTTATTCATTCCGACGTAGGGAGGGTTCGATATTGGGTACGTTAGTCGGCAAAGTGCTATCACCCATTGCTCTGGCTGCTTTTGCAAGCCATGCTGCCGCCGCCGAAACGGCTGAGGTGACTCCCGTGGAGTCCTACCTCATGTCCAAGGGGAACATGATCGTTCAGGCGTTCCCAGCGGCTTCTGGTATGAAAGGGATCGTTGTCGATAACGGTGCCGAAAAGCGCTTGTTCTACGTCACGCCCGATGGCAAAAGTCTGTTAGCCGGTGTGATGTTCGATACACAAGGCGCCAATCTTACCAGCGTGGATCTGGCTCGTACTGCGAGTGTAGAACCGGTTCCGCAGAGTAGTCAGTCCGCAGACAGTCTGGCTCATGCTTGGAAGCAGGCCGAGCAGCTGAAATGGCTGGCGGAGGGGGATGCTGATCGCGTGATGTACGCCTTCTTCGATCCGAACTGCGCGTACTGCCACGAGTTATGGGGCATGCTCCGGGCGCCGGTTGCCGCAGGTGACGTTCAAGTTCGCTGGATCCCGATTTCCATTCTCCGGGCGTCGAGCAACGAGTTGAACGCAGCGATCTACCAGCAGGCAGCTACCGAAGGCGTGCTGATCCCGATGGCTGAGATGGCGAAGCGTCAGCTGCAGCCGGCGACAGTCACCGAAGACATTCGCCAAAACCTTGCGGACAACCTGGCTCTATTCCGCCAGGCGGGGTTTCGAAGAACTCCGATGATTCTTTACCGGGACCGGGACAAGGGCCAGGTAAAGGTATTTGAAGGTGCGCCACTTCCCCAGGAGCTGGCGGTGATGCTCAAAAAAGAGTAGCGACCAAGCTACCAATAATGAACACTTCCTCTGCGCGGCCTACCAGCATCTAGGTCGCGCTAGCTTCAAGGAACACGTGACGATGGAAAACGCAAAAGAAGTATTCGACGGACTCATTCAAACAGTTGTCTCGGAGGCCTTGCTGGCCGACGCCATTGAGCAGTATGCCGAGGTGGAGATCGCTGATCCGAATGAGCGTGAGGAATTCGTTGAGACGTACTCCGACGAGACATACCAGCCCGTGGTTCGGAAAGCAGTTTTGGATGTGGTGGTGGCTGTCGCGGCCGCTGATCGCCTCGTCGAAGACGTCGCCTTCCGGATGGTTGTCGGAATGCTGGAACCTGAGGAAAGCAATGAGGTGATTCGAGCCATGAAGCTCGTCATGCTGGACAAGATTACTGAGGACGCCTTGTCCGATATGGATGATCTTGCAGGCCTCAAATTCAAAGGTCGCATGGACTACTTCCGTACCTGCATCGGCTAAGTCCCGCCTAAAGCGCTCCCCCTTCCCTTACCGGCTCCGGCGCACCATGTGCTTCCCAGATGGAGCTGGCCTTCTTTTCTTGGCATCCTGCCAGGCCCGGCGACGGGTCTTTTCGCGCTCAAAATTGACTATCGTTTGTTTTTAAACGCCTCAGTTAATAGAATCATGGTGATTTCCCCCTAGATGGAGACTGCCATGAGCGATACCGCCAACACCAATACACAGAAGATCCTGCCTGAAGTCGGCGCCCGTGATATCCCCCACGACGATCTGGGCTGGCAGGAAGTCCGTGACCTCGGGCTGGACGCCGTCCCGGGCGATCTGCAGGATGCCGAAGATCTGGACGGGGAGTAAGGCTGATGGCCCTGATCAAACGCCTTCGTCCCAGCGATTCGGCGACACAGGCGCCGCCGGCCCATGCTCCTGTAGCCTCTAACAATGCCAGCCGGCAGGACACGAAGCTTTCTTTGTTGCAACTGGAGGCCATCAGGGTCTTCCGCACCCTGAAAGGCCGAAGCTGGAAAGCCGAGCTGAACAACTGCTGGAGTCGCTCCAGCTACCCAGGCCTTGGGACTCAGCATGCGGCCGTTCTGCAGCAGCTTAGAAACGAGTTTGGCCCTGAGTGGCTGCAAAAATTCAGCGTCAGTCAGCAACAAGATGCGCTGTATAAGGCTGCGCAAGAAGCGCTGCAGGTCGAAGAGTTACTCCGACACGATTCCAACGCCACGTCTGAGCAGATTTCCAGGGTCAAGGATGATCGTAAGACGGCAGAAGCGACTGCCATGCTGTGGGAGCGCGGCGATGATCGGAGCTTTAGCGCCGATGGCCCGTCGGTCCGCTTGAGCATGAGCGATGAGGCGCCGGCAGCCTCGTCGTCACCGGCATTGCCATCCAGCCCTCCCCCGATCGAGGAGCCGATTGATCCCCTCGAAGCAGCAGCCGAACCTGGTCGACGGAAGGGCGCTGGAGCTGGGAAAAAAGGGAAGCACGAGCGAGGTGCGCCTCGTGACCACTACCAAGAGGTGACGGATCAGATCATATCCGCCATCGAAGCTGGAGCAGAGCCTTGGCGATGCGAGTGGGATAACACACCGCGATGGCCGATGAATCCCGTAACCGGCAAGCCCTATCATGGCATCAACGTGATGCTACTTCTTTCGCAGGGTTACCAAGAGAACCGGTGGTGCTCCTACAAGACCGCGCAAGCTCAAGGCTGGCAAGTCCGTGGCGGTGAAAGCGGCTCCAAGATCTACTTCTACAAGCGTCTCACCAAGGAAACCGGCGAGCTGAGTGCGACCGGCGAACCAGAAGTTCGCGTCATACCGCTTCTTCGCAGTTACTCGGTTTTCAACCTGGCACAAATGGACGGGGCTCCTGAGCTGGAGACCACTGGCCGCGGAGAGAAGCTGCTTTCATCCGAGACTCGGGATATCTGCGAGGAGATCATTGAGGCTTGCGGGGCCGACATCGTCCATGGCTTCCGCCGCGCAGGCTACTCCCCTTCCGAGGACAGGATCTATATGCCCGACAGGGAGTCGTTCTCCTCCGACGCCGAGTACTACACCACTCTGCTGCACGAGATCGCACACTGGTCAGGTCACGAAAGTCGCCTAGCTCGTGAGTTCGGGCCCAGCCGCGACTCAGATGAATATGCTCGCGAGGAACTGCGTGCGGAGATGGCCAGCGCCATGATGGCCATGCGGCTTGCGCTGCCCGGAAGCGTCGATGGGCATGCGGGCTACGTCGACCACTACCTGCAGGTCCTCCGCAACGACAAGAAGGAGATTTTCCGTGCCTCGCGTGATGCGGAGCGAATGGCTCGATATGTACTCAGCTTCCATCCCGACTTCCGTGAGGAATTCGAGGCAGAACACCGGGACCAGATGACGGCCGCGGTTGCGGCAGGCGCCCCGGATGACATTTTCGACGCCAGTGACTTCGACTTCGAGCCGGACTTAGAGCTTGAAGGTCCTCGTCCTTAACACAGGTACACAGACATGTTGAACAGTATCGACGACGTTCTGGCGCACTGGCCTGCAGAGGAGCACTGGCCAGTCACCGGAGTACGCGACCGGGTGACGGATCTCCTGCAGCGCTTCGATGATCTGGAGCAGCTGCATCGTTTCTGGACGACGGTACGGGAAATGCGTTTTCCCGGCACCTATGGTCAGACTCCCTGGCCTTTCTCGTGTCGATTGGCCCACTTGACCTTTGATGTCGCAAATCCTCATCAGAAGCTGATGGATGACATCGAGCGCTACCGTGATTCGAGTGACAGCTCCCTGGTCGAGAGCTGTCATGAGGAGCTGCGAGCCCTCATGGCGCTTGAAAACAGGATGATCGTCCAGGATCCGCATCGGCGATTCGCGGACCGGATTTTTCGAGCACTCGGGCAGGGCCTTCAGCAGGGTGTGAAACCCGTGCAGCTACCAGGTGGTCATGTGTTGGCCGCCCCCCATTACGCGGCGCTCGTGTGTGATGGGATAGGCCCGCAGACGGTGCCCATGTGCGCCGTGCTCGCATTGTCACCGAAGCTCCTGGATAGCGAAGTGTACCTATTCCGCGGCAGCTACCCAGGGGCGTGCGGTGATGCACCGTTGACATCTCTAGGTCTCAAGTCGCTGCTTCCCGGTGTGAAGTCGGACCCTGATTTAGGCGAATTGGCCCGAATTTACCTGACCTCGGCAGAGGGTGCTGCGGGATATGCGTGGGGCGACACTCGGGGCGGCGATGGCGCACATGGTGCTGAAAATCTCACCCACCTGGTGCTCCTGGGTTACGCCGAGAGGACAGGCGGATCCGAGCCGAACCAGCTGGGGGGCTCGTGGCCCCAAGTCAGCGTCACTCCCGCCGGCGTCACAGCGATCCACTCTGCGGGGGTGCTTCCTGCTATCGCTCGCCAGCTCTCCCGCGGAACCGCCCTGCTCCATTGCTGCGATGAGACTTATGAGTTCGATGTGTGCAGTGGCGCTATCGTGGCTAGCTCAGGGCGGCTGCCGGCAGTCATGCGCGTTGACGTCGGCGAGCTTCAGGAGGCCTTCCCGGACGAAAGCATTGGCGACCGCGATTACGAAATCCCCGAGGTCTGCTATCTCGATTTTTCTGGCGCCAAAGTTATGGCAGACGCGACATTTCGAGATGAAAATAATGGCACACGGCCATCGCTTTAGGGCATAAAGAAAGGGGCGCCAAACCACTGGTCTGACGCCCCTTTTTTGTAGACTCTTGTCCGCAGAATAGCGACTTTTAATTGGTTATAAGGCCCGCCTGAGTTTAGCGGTACCTGAGCTGGAGGGATTCTTTGGCTTCGGCTGCAGCTTCCCGGACATCAGCGATCTTGACGCTGCGCGAGGGGCTGGAGGCTTGAGAATTACCCAGCGCCGGGCCTTGCTTCACCTGGTCAACCAGTGATTTCAGGGCCAAGGTCATCGTCTGCATGTGGGTTCCTCTGTGGCTATGACTCGCATTGTTTTATAGTTTAACAGCGCCAACGTGAAACATATAGGCACTCTGTAGCTACTCTGAAATCAAATTTATACACGAAAATTGGATCTCTTTCCGTGACCACTCCCGCATTCGCCGTCGACGCATTCGAGAACTGGCTGAGGACCGCCTTCGCCAGCCCGTATTCGTCGAAGACGATTCGCGTCTATTGCGCAGTGGCGACCGGCTTCCTGCGCTACATAGACAGTCGAAGCGAGGAAGCGTTCCCCAATGCGCTTGACGATGATTGCGTGATAGCGTTCCTCCGAGCTCCTGGCGTCGGCGGGAAGCCCTATTCCAGGGCATATCAGGTCTTGCGCCACTCTGCGCTGTGCGCCTTGTTCCACTGGCTTGTTGAAACCGGAGTCGTGACGGATAGTCCAATGGAACGCCTGCCGAGACACACGGGCCGCAGGCCTGGCACGCCAGGTGGAGGAAACCGGCCAAAGAGACTGCCTCCGGTTTTGATGTGGCGAGACCAGCGTCATCTCTTACAGGTGATAGACTCAAGTCATGGCCCAGCGAAAGTCAGGGATTCCGCCATAGTCAGCTTAGGGCTTGCGACCGGTCTCCGGAACGAAGAGATCTGTAATGCCACTATTAGTGGACTGGACCTTCACTACCGCCGGATGAGGGTAGTAGGAAAAGGGAATAAGGAGCGGCTGATCGACTTTTCACATGACGACCGCGCCCTCGATCCCATGCGTGCATGGCTCAAGACCCGGGCCGAAGTTTTGCAGCAGCACGAGCGGGAAAGCGATCTGCTCTTCATCTCAAGGGCTGGACGACGTCTCTCCGGATCGCTTGTGTACCAACAGGTATCCCGGCACCTGCAGTCTGCTGGGCTGGCAGGAAAGCTGAAGCGTTGTGGCGCACATGTGCTCCGCCATACGGCCGCGAGCGTCATGTTCGCCAGAGGCGTGCCGATTTTGCAGATCAAGGAGAATCTTGGGCATGAGGATCTTGCCACAACACAGATCTATGCCCATTTGCTGCCACCAGAGGGAGAGGCGATGTGACGACGCCTCTGTTTTACTTTCGTTTGATTATAAATACTAATCTTAATATGATGGTTTTCGATTGATGGACGAACGACATGATGTCTTGCTTGTCGGGGTGAACACCGACAAGCACGAAGCATACGCCCTAAAGCGGGACAAACAGATCGTTCGGGTCGCGCAAGGGGTTTACTTCAGGACGGGAAAAGATGCCGAGGTCCTTTTTGAGCTCTATGGCATCCGCCTGGCGAAGTTCTGCTTCCAAAGCGCTGCTTTGACGCACTCCACCGCCTGGTACCGCAAACCTGTGGACGGGCGAGTTTTTCTAGGAGGTGACTACCCATACAAGAAAAGCATCGCGCCATACGAGGGTGACTTCCGCATCGTACAGAGCATGGTCCATCCCAAGCTCACCGACGAGAGGATGTACGAGCTCGCAAAGTTCGAGGATCCCCTGGGGCAGTTCGAGATGCACTGCGCTACCCCAGAAATGACGCTGATCCACCTGATGGACGCGACGAAGAAAAACGTCGAGAAACATCTCCCGGAGCAGGAGATGGACAAGATCTTTGAGCAGCTGCAGCTGAAGTATGGCAGCAAGGCCTCCACCCTGGCCGCGCTTGAAACCATCGCCCAGGCAGCCGAGAAAACCAATGAATTCGAGCGCCTCCTCAAGCACTTCTTCTCTCAGCGGAGGCGCAGCTGAAAATGAGATGAGGTAAGTGGATGCCAACCTGGATCGACCTTTCTGAACATGATGTAGAGCTAAACGTCCAACAAGATCCAGAAGGCAAGTCGCTTGTCCTGCGGTCATTACCTGGGGGAGTGATCCCCCAGTCGGTAACGGAGCTGGGTTTCGAGAAAGATGGAGCCCTCTACCGACGCACCAACCTCCGCTTCACCCTCCCCGAAATTATCCGCCACTTCCCCAAGGCCAGGTCGCGCCAGATGGAAATGTCGGAGATATTCTACGTCCCCATCCCGAGCAATCTTGAAGCTGTTTCAGTCGCCGCGGGACAAAACGCCGGCGTCGAAAAGGCCCCCTGGCAGATGAGTTCGGCAGAGTGGATTTCCGCTCGACGCGAGCTCGCCACACCGATGAAGGTTTCCGCAAGTTCCGAGGCTGGGCGAATTGGCAGGCTTTCCGAGCTTTCCTACGGTGTTGCGGCATGGCGGCATCAGCGTGCGCTCGCCGGCGACCAAGAGGCCATCGCGGCGCTGGAAGAGGCCGTAACGCACTACGACGTGGTGATGAAAGCTCTCTCGGAGGGCAAGCAGGTCCCTTTCGATGTTGTTGCCGAGTACCCTTCCCTTCTGGATCCTGAGCCAGACCAGTCGCACACAATCGCTGCAGCTGCGCCTGAACGGTCATCTGTCGCAGCCTTCATGCTTCCGGCAATCAAGTCGGCACGTAAGCGCACTGGTCCTGCGCGAGTCGTGAAGGCCCATGAAGTAGCCAAGTTTGGCCGTCGCGGCATGGTGTCTGAGTACCTTGTGGTATTCCAGGATGGTCGCTTCCCCTGCAGCGTTGAGGCGCTCGACCGAAAGCAGGCGATAGACTTCGCCCAAGCCGAACGCCTTCGTCTCGATACCGCAGAGCAGCCGGTAGATACCTCCCCTGCAGCGCCTCATCCTCAAGACCAGATCCAGGCAGCATCGATCGATGACGCTTGGGAGCCTGAGCGCGTTGGCGCAGCGGCGGGCAGCAGCTCGATCGAGCCCACGGAGGCATGGCTGGTATCCCAACACCAATTCAAGACAGTCGCGGTCACCAGGAGGGCCTCGGACGGAACAGTGGAGGTCCATTTCCGTAACCAGGCATTCGCGACAGACCAGATCACACCCGCAAAAGCGCTGACTGCAGCTCACAAGCAGGCCGTTCGCCGGGCATTCGCCGACGGCAAGCAAATACCATTTCACGTCTTGGTCGACTATCCAGATGTCGCCTACGGCCCAGGTGAACGGGCAGCCCGGTCCGTCTCCAAGCTGCTATCAGAGGCTGGCCTGGCAGAGCGGCTGATGACGGGATTCAACAGCTACGTCCGGCTCGTCAATCCGCCCTACACGGATCTCATTATCGAGCGTCTGCCAGCGGAATCGTCGCCACGTCTCTGCCTCACCCACTACCTGGAGTCGAACGGCGATCGTTTCATCGATAGCGAAATGATTTTCGAGATACGCCCCGCCGGTCACCTCGTTCTGTGCGAGACCGCAGTGCAGAACCCGATCCGTGGCGGAGAACTGCGGGGCCTTGACCGCAGCTTCGCGAACATCTTTGCCCAGAACCTCCTTCAGCAGGGGTTCTCCAGTGCCCGGCTGGAATGGTCGGATGATGCCGATGAAAGCCTGGAAGACGGCCCTGAGAATCGCCTTTACGAGGGGATGGCCATCGTTGAAAAACTCGCCGCCGAGCTCAACGCGGAAGTCTCACCTTGGGAGGAGTCTGGCCCGTCCACCATTGGCAAATGGCGCTACGCCACGCTGGTCCGCGAAGACGTATCTGTCCGTATCGCTGTGTCCCAAGGGGGTGTGGTGCAGGTCAACGGCGACCCCTTCACCAAAGGTGAAAGAGTGCTCCACGTGGCGGCGGAGGCCGTCAGGGAGTCCCTGGTTGAGGCCTTCAAGTTTGAAAGCACGAGTGCAATCTCCTCGCCCGTCCAGCTGTCTCCTTATGAACTAGGTCGACGGGCTGCAGAACAGGGCATGAAGTGCGTTCCAGCCTGGGATAAGGATCTGATGGCAACGTTGGGGGGCAACGTAGGCGATGGCGTACCTGCGATGCGCGAATGGATGAAGGGCTGGCACGAGATCAATGCGCAGCGTGAGGTATTGCCTCGACCTGCAACGACCACCGATGCAGAGCCGGCCGATATCACCAGATCACGTATTTTGCTGCGCTTGCCATCCACCGCTCCCACCAGGCTCCCCCTGTACGGGATCAACACGAGGTACGAAGCTACTCGCTATTCGCTTCCCGGCGATTTTTACGCTGAGACATCCTTCAACGGGTACCGGTTCTTCGCCCCGGCCGAGCACTATCGCTCGGCCGATTTCAGCAGAGCCGAGCGCGACTTGTATGCCGCTCATAAGCGTGGCGACCACAATGCAGTCAAATCCGCCCGGCAACTCATGGCCTCGGAAATGACCGAGATGGTCGCCGCCGCCCGGGCCACCTTGCCACAAAATGAGCTCACCGGGAGCACAATGCAGGCGGGCGATCGAGTCCGCTTCACTCCTGCCAACGCGGCAAAGCAGCCGGTCACCGGGGTGGTGAGCAAGGTTCTTGAAAACTCGGCGGGTGACAAAGGCTTCGAGCTAATTCGAGATGCGGCCGAAGCGATGGTGGAAGTCGAGACGTGCTGGGTAGCTGACGGATCCCTGCAGTTCCTACCGCCCGCTGATCCTGTAGAAGCCTTTCAAGCTGCTCTGGCGGTGTCGAGGAAGGAGGTCGATCCCAAGCGCCGGGTTCAGGCACTCATTCGTGTTCTTTGCGCTGACAGAGGAGTGGTGTCCCAAGGAGACTGGGTTGCCCAGCTCGCCTTCAGCGCCGACCTGCCGGCGGACCAGGCCCAGCTGGTGACGCTCATGGAGAAACATCTACCCTCTCCCGCCTCATTCAACATAGCCGTAGGTCTGGAACAATTTCAGGATATACCCAGCGAGCCCAAACGGCTGGCGGATGCAGTGAGGCGACTGGGTGATAACCTCCGGGGGTTCAAAGCCAGCCATCTGCGGAAAACTGCAGCGCGGATCGAGGACTTGCGCACCATTGCTCCTGAGAACGCGCTGGCCATCGAGATGCTAGAAAGTGCTGCAACCACCGTCCACCAGGCGGAAAGCCTCCTGGTCGACCTGGAGGCCAGGCTCGCGGCAGCCAAAGCCGAAGAGGAGGAGCGCAACTGGGAACGGTTCGAGCCATTCGGGGCCCAGGCCGTGACAAAGCCTCTAGCGTCAGAAATCGGTTTCACCAAAGCATGGATAGACAAGGATAACGGCTGGTTCCGGGTCCGGAACGGAGCTTCTGTCGCTTGGACCAACGGCCACGTATTCGATTTGGAAGAACCGAACTACCGCAGCTTCGAGAAGAACGAGAGCCGTCGCTTCCAGAATACGCCTCTGGCGAAACGGCCGGACATCAGCCGTTTTCTGGAGCATGAGACCGCTGACGCGATGAAACCGGTATTCGTGTACCGAAGGATGCACGACGACAAAGATGCCGTGATCCTAGCCAGGTCCTCGGGCCGCCTCGTTTCACTCGACAAGCGCTATCACGACTACATTGCGGTGAAGTACCCAGGGGCCGTGTTCTTCGTAGCCAATGACTGGGAAATCGACGCTCCGAACCACGGCTCTCTTGTGCACGCGAAGTTGGATGGCCAAATCGTCGCCGGGGTGATGCCGCTACGAGGATTGGATCCGGCCTACACGGTCGACCTCATTCAAACCAAGATTCTTGCTGTCACCCAAAAGGGCGCAGTGGACGAACAAGACTCCTCCGAGGTCGAGAACCTGTTGTATGAAGCCGACCAGCGGGTAAAGGGCCGGGCGATGGCCACCGCAATGATCCAGGTTGCTTTGGACGAGGGCCGCTGGTACAGCGCGATCACAACTCATCACCATCAGGGTAACCATAGCGGCCGATCGGAGCCGATGACTTGCCGAGGGGACGGGTTTACCTCTCGATTCGACGCCGTATTCTATGCCGGCAACCGAATCGTCCTGGAACAGCGTCGGATAGCTCGATCACAGGACAGCGTCACAACGCCCAGACAGAAGGCCGAAGCGCTGAAAATGGCAGATTGGGCGCTGCAGCAAATCCTCGGCGAGGTCGCTGTCTCGTGGAATGACCGCACACCAGGACAGGGATGGTACGAGGCTCGCCGTGAAGGTCCTGAGTACGCCGAGCTGCGCGGCTCCGGCCTATCGGAAGCAGACGCACTGGATGACCTTCGAGAGCGAATCGAGGACTCACTCAGCCAAGCAGATCATTACTGGAAGTCCATTGGCAGCAACGACGCCGGCGAATCTCTTGAAGAGAACACCCTGGGCATTCGCAGCATCGTCAAGGACGGTGTGCGGATCACCGAACCTGCCGCCGCGTTACCGCACGGAGGCCCCGGCGTTCTGCAAGATCGTCCCAAGAATTTCCTGACGAACGATGAAGCTGCTCCATCGGCGCTGGCCACGTCGCCAGAGAGCGGGGTGGCCCAGGGAGCAACGCACAAGGTCGGTGACCTCCTCGACAATGCAACGGTCCACGTGCTGATCCGTGGAACAGCTGTCTCCCTCATTCACCGCAAGCTATCGAAGTATGACCCCCGCCGGCAGGATGGCGGCAGGGATTGCTTCTGGGCGAGAGCATTCATCGGCGGGGAATGGCGCCCGCTCGGGCAGCCCTGGCCCAAAAAGCCGAGTCAGTCTTCGCTTGAGACCGCCTTGGCTGTAGCGGCATCCGCCCCGGCATTCGACAGCAACGCCTTCTTCGTCCAGCTGAATGAGGAAATACGCCAGGCGAACCTCGGCGCCGACAGCACAGCCGAGATCCAGCCTCTTGACCAGAGCAAGTTCCGGGCACAGCCCCTGGACGATCGCTCCTACGAGTTACGGTTCAAGGACCGCGCATCGCCGTTCTTCATCCTGGTGGAATACCAGTCGCCTGGAACCTACTTGCCGAATACCGGAGGCGGTGTGACTGGCCCCAAAACTAGCCTTTCCTCCGCCTGCGCGTGGGCAGTGCGCGAACTGGACCGCCTGCAGGCCCACTACGAGCGCAGACTGCAGGAACAGAACAAGGACAACCCTCGGTTCGAGGTCGACGCTACGAGCTTCATGGAGCTCTTCCCGGCCGATAGCGATGGCCACCAGCTGCTCGACCACGTCCTGCAGGTGTACCAACAGAAAGGTATGCAACGCCGTATCGGCCAAGGCCAGCAGCAAGATGCTGATCTGCCAGCGGAGCTTCAGCTGAACCGTGCCACCGACCAGTCGGTTATGGTTAGGCTGGACGATCCCGACTGCCCTCTTTCGATCGAGCTCCGCTGTGCTGTAGAAGCATCCGGACGCCGGCCGTGGGACGCACTGCAGGCCATCCAGCAGGCTGTCGCAGCTCTACAGACAGAAACGGCCTGGTCACGGTTGAAGAATGAACGCGGCGACGCCGGCATCGAGATGGAGCGGGTCGCCCAAGGCTACGCCGAGTTCATGAGAGCGCAGGATCCGGATCGCCACAGCGGGATCCCCGGCCGGATGCACCGCGAGTTCGCCTTGGCGTTGATCGACAAGGACATCGATCATTTGCTGGGGTGGCTGGCTCGGCCGCGGGGGCAAAACGATCTATCCAAGCGCTACTTCACACAGGTCACAGGCATCAAACTAGCCAAGACAGCCAAGGAGATCACCGTAGCGATCTATGGGTGGGCAGGATACTCGCCGGAGCAGGCCAGCCAGATGGAGGCGGAAAAGCAACATCGCCGCGACGCCGCTGCGCAGCAACGTGCTGCTGAGAGCCACTTGCAGCACGTGCTCGCTCAGCTTGACCGCACGCACTACCGTTACAACGGAAACGTGGTGACCGCACGCCAGTTCGTCGACGACATCATTGCAGGCGGCTTCGATTCGCTGCAGACGAAGCGAGTAGGTGCCGTCGATCGCTATCGGTTGGTCAATCGTGCCGAGGACCGGCTGTACGAGATCTCTGGCCACCTGGTCGACTATGCGCGGCATGTGCTTGCTCAACGTGAGCAGCGACTGGATCTTGAAACGGCTGAAGAGCCAGTTGCAGAACCTTCCCGGCCACGCCTCGGATGACTGTCCACCCGCCCCCCGAGACATCCGGGGGCGGGTTCCTTTCAGCTGGTGAGCAAGGGATCTGCGCCCAAGTCAGCGAGGCGTTTATCGCGGCGTTGCTCTGCGGCCTTTTGCAGGCGGTCAGCCTCCGCCTGGCTCAAAAGTCCAGCATCAGCCAAGGCGTCAATATAGCCCCAGACGTAGGCCATTTTGACACGCACCTGGATCGGATCTGCTTCATCTGTAATGAGCTTTAGTGCGGCCGCTAATTTGGCCTGCTGCGCTGCGGGGTGCATAGTTAGTCAGCCGCAGCTTTTGGATCGGTCGCGACGATCGTCGCGACGCTCCCATCCGAAAATTTCAGGCTCTCGACCTCCTGCCATTTCAGGTCCCGGATCTCCGTTACGCTGACAGAGGAAGTAGCACCTAGGAGTACCTTACACCCAGTGGAGATTTCGACCAGCTGAGGTGACTTTGCAGCGGTCTTACTGATCGATATGGGGCGAATAGAGAAAACGGAAAAAATCGTACGCTAGGGTTTTCCGGGCAGCCTTAGCGGCCGAAACTTCCCGTCCTCCAGCCTGCGGCTCTGCCGCCAGACGTAATTGCCGGTCAGGTTGATGTGTTCCCAGCCCAGCGGCGACAGGTATTGCAGCAGCTCGCCGTCCACCGGTTTGCCGGCCTCGACCAACCCCTGGGTGGCGCGCTCCAGGTACACCGTGTTCCACAGCACGATGGCGGCCGTCACCAGGTTGAGACCGCTGGCCCGGTAGCGCTGTTGCTCGAAACTCCGATCCCTGATTTCCCCAAGGCGGTTGAAGAACACCGCCCTGGCCAGGGAGTTGCGTGCTTCACCCTTGTTCAGACCGGCATGCACGCGGCGGCGCAGTTCGACGCTCTGCAACCAGTCGAGGATGAACAGCGTGCGCTCGATCCGGCCCAGCTCGCGCAGGGCCACGGCCAGGCCGTTCTGGCGTGGATAGCTGCCGAGCTTGCGCAGCATCAGCGAGGCGGTGACGGTGCCCTGCTTGATCGAGCTGGCCTAGCGCAGGATGTCATCCCAGTGGGCGCGGACGTGCTTAATGTTCAGGGTGCCGCCGATCAGCGGGCGCAGCGTCGGGTAGGTGCGCAGTTCCTGGGCGTGCTCGCGGCGAGTCACGTCTCGCTCGCCGTACTTCGGCCAACTCGCCGGGTCGGCCTGAACTTGCTTGGCCACCCATAAGATGACCGGCTCGGGCGGCTCGCTGTCGGTGCCCAACGCATAGCCGGGGTAGCGCAGCAGGCTGAGCTGCACCGCGAAGCCAAGGCGGTTGGCGTCGCGCGTCGCTGGCGGATCAGCGACAGGTCGGAGTCGTTGAAGGTGTAGTAGCGGATCAGGTCATCCTGGCTTTCCGGTAGCGCAAGCAAGGTGTCGCGCTCGGTGGCCGAGAGGATCGAGCGACGCGGCATAAATCAGTCGTCCGTGCGGAGGTACTGGTAGAGGGTTTCACGGCTGATGCCGAACTCGCGGGCGAGCTGCGCCTTCGGCTCGCCGGCAGCGGCCCGCTTCCGCAACGTGATGGCTTGCTCGTCGGAGAGAGCTTTCTTGCGGCCACGGTACGCGCCGCGCTGCTTGGCCAGGGCGATGCCCTCGCGCTGCCGCTCGCGGATCAGGGCGCGCTCGAACTCGGCGAAGGCCCCCATCACCGACAGCATCAGGTTGGCCATCGGCGAGTCCTCGCCGGTGAAGACCAGCCCCTCCTTCAAGAACTCGATCCGCACGCCACGCTGGGTCAGCTTCTGCACCAGGCGGCGCAGGTCATCGAGGTTGCGGGCCAGGCGATCCATGCTGTGCACTACCACGGTGTCCCCTTCGCGGACGAAGCTCAGCAGCGCTTCGAGCTGGGGGCGCTGGGTGTCCTTGCCCGAGGCCTTGTCGGTGAACACCTTGCTCACCTCGGTCTGCTCCAGCTGGCGTTCCGGGTTCTGGTCGAAGCTGCTGACCCGGACGTAACCGATGCGTTGTCCCTGCAAGATGCCTCCATGGGCTGGATGGGCGGCAGGGCTTACGTTGGTTTTTGGTTCCATTGCACCCGAAGCCTTGAATTTATCAGGCTGAAATCTAAGACCTTGGCAAGCATGTGTCAAAGAATGTGAAAGCGGACTCTATTCTGACGGCGCGGCACGGGCATGCCTGACATCCGGTTAGGGTATACCTCAAATTGACACTGCGTATTCCAGAGAACGTGATGACGGAAGGTTGAACCTTCCGTCATAGCGCATCTGGTTTGGCCTCCCGTCAGCCAACCACGGGAAACACTGACTCGATCATTGGAGAATGGTCAGCTTGGCCTTGAGATCAATGGCTCTCGCGAAGTTGTGGTAATTCGGCGATGTTCGCTGCACCTGCGCGTGCAATGCTTTCAGCGCCGCCGAATCCGCCGACGACTCCATTTCGACCTCATACTCGACCTGGTCGTACCCTGGATTGATCCCAGGATCGATTCCAAGAAAACCTCTCAGATCGAGGCTTCCCTTCGTGCGGATAGTCAGCGATTGCAACTCGATGTTCATTGCCGCCGCATTTGCCGCGTAGGTTGCAGTCATGCATGCGTTCAACGCAGCCAGGATCAATTCTTGTGGATTAGCGGCCGTGTCGGTACCGAGCAATTCTGCCGGTTCGTCCGCGTCGATGACAAAGCCGCGCGCCAAGGCCGTGTCACCTAGTACGAGCGGCATGGTTCGCGCACGCGTCCGGGTGCCACCCTCCCAGGTTGTCACGACGCCGAACGTCGCGATGCCTGCGGCGGGCTTTGCTGCGACCTGATCTGCAAACTCACGCAATGCGCCGACGTTGATCCCGTTGCCGGGAGTTCCTTTAATGTTTGTGTTCATTTCTCGTTCCCCCATTATGTGTTACGCCCGGCCATCACGCCGCCGTCAACGTCCCAGATTGCGCCCGTCACCCATGCTGCCTTGTCCGACAACAGGAAGAGGATGACCTCGGCGACGTCTTGTGGCGTCCCAACCCTGCCGATTGGGTGGAAGCTGTTGAATCCCTGTAAGGCGCCATGAACCTCGGCCTTGGGTATGAATCCCTCGTAAATCGGCGTTTCGACAACCGCCGGAGAAACGGCATTGACCCTGATTTGTTTGGATGCCAGCTCCATCGCAAGGTGCTGGGTCAGCGAATGCAAACCTGCTTTTGCCATCGAATACGCGGACGACGGCGTAGCCGCAATCGCCTGCTTGCCCCACATCGAGCCGATGTTCACAATGGCGCCGGGACGCTCGCTGGCCACGAGATTGGCCACGACTTTTTGTGTGATGAAGAAGAACGCTTTATTCAACGTCAAATATTGTTCGTAATCACTTTCCGTGTGCTCAAGAAACGCCTTCGGGAAGAACACCCCAGCCGCGTTGACCAGAAGATTGATGTCCTTGTGGTGTTCATCGATGGTATGCAGGAGTCGCTTCACATCTTCGGCTCGCGAGAGATCGGCAGTCAGGGCGGTCACGGTGCCCAACGACGACAGCGCCTTGCGGGCCTCTTCGGCCTTGTCTTCACGGTGACCGACGATGACGACGCTTCCGCCTTGCTCAAGAACCATGCGGGCAGTTTGCAGTCCCATCCCGCTAGTGCCGCCGATGACCAACAACTTCTTGCCATTAAATTCAGTACTCATAATAATCTCCTTAACTACCAACTAAATGGTAGGGTTGTGTTGCAAAAAAAGTGCCGACCTCAGGTCAACACGGTGGAAAGAAAAGTGTTTCCAACTTCGGCCGGTCCGCGTGACGACCGCATGCCACGGCCCACCATCATCGAGCCTTCCAACGCGCACAAGAATGCCTCTGCGAGAGCCTCTGGGGTGGAATTCGAGGTGATCAGCGCGGCACGCTGACCATCGGCAACGACAAGAGTCAACCAGTCGAGATTGACTTTAAAGAATCGCTCGACCTCGCTCACAACGGCGTCCGGCAGCGAGTCCGACTCGGCACCCAACATGCCGCAGACACAAAGGCGCCGGTCCTTGGCGAAGGTGCGTTCGAAAAGTGCCGCATACGCAGTTAGCCTGTCAGGCGCTTTCGCATGCTGCCCTTCGATGCTCAGCAACTCCTCACGAAACCGGTGCGTGTAGCGCTGTGCGACCACGGCCACGAGTTCACCCTTCTTGGGAAAGTGGTGGTGGATACTTGGTTTTTTGATGCCTACCAACTGGGCCACGTCGTCGTATGAGAAGCCGTTGTAGCCGTGCTGCTGTACCAACCCTTCAGCGGCATCGACCACCCGCTCGGCGGTCGGCGAGATTTCGGAGAAATGCTTCATGCAAGCGCCTCATTTGATTCGGCGACTGGCAGGTGGCCTGTCTTGACCAGGATGGTGCAGCCTGTATTGCTGAAGGGACGGTGAGCACTCAAATGCGGACTGCGCATCCATGTGCCGGTAGGGTAGCTTCCGAACTCATCCTCAAAGACGCCTTCCAACACATAGATTTCTTCACCGCCGTAGTGACGATGCGAATTGAATCGTGTCCCCGGGGCCCAGCGCACCAAAGCCGTATGTTGTGTGTCGAACTCAGAAAGTGGCATCACCGACAGACCCGGCACGAGGCCTGGAAACCAGGGGCCGTTACGGGTGTCGACCACGGTGCGTTGGCTGTCGGCTAGATCAAGATGGCGCAGCTTGACGAACAACGTGCAACCCGTCGCGGAGCTCGGTGCATGCGAAGAACCTGGTGGATTCTTGATGTAAGTCCCAGGCCCGAAGGTCCCGGATTCGTCGCTGAATTCGCCGTCCAGGACCAGAATCTCCTCGCCCAAGTCGTGCTTATGATTTTCAAAAGCGGAGCCCGGCGCGTATCGCACGATCGAGGTGGCACGCGCCACTTCGTCGCCATCACGCTCCAGTAACTGGCGTTGAATCCCGGTCGCTGGCGAATCGACCCACTGTAAGCTTGAAGGCTCGACGACAACACGCTGCGAAAGAT
This sequence comes from Pseudomonas sp. TJI-51, assembly GCF_000190455.2. Taxonomy (NCBI): domain Bacteria; kingdom Pseudomonadati; phylum Pseudomonadota; class Gammaproteobacteria; order Pseudomonadales; family Pseudomonadaceae; genus Pseudomonas; species Pseudomonas sp. TJI-51. Next base: position 31,677 of record NZ_AEWE02000117.1, on the reverse strand, counting down.
CTGAATTGAGTTTCATGGCTTTATTTCATCTACCGACTACTTGGTAGGTAAGTTATAAGATCCCGATTTGTTTGTCAAATAGCTTTCGCCATTTTCTTTCATCCATTGAAAAAACAATGAATTGGTTACAAGAACTCGCGAAGCTTAGCGTACGATTTTTTCCGAATTCTCTATCGTCCCCATATAGCCGTCATCACATGTTCTCCAGGCGCTACCGATGCAGTAGCGCGTTCAGTTCGTCCAGCAGTTCATCGTTGATCTCGACGCCCTGCGCCAGGCTGCGCCGACGCGCCTCGTAGCGCCGGGCGGAAGGCAGGCGGGCACCCTGCTGCTCGATGCTGTCGAACAGGGTTTCCGCGCTGTGCAGGTAATGCTCGTAGCGCTCGCCAAGAAAGCGCCTGGGGTCGAAGGCCAGGATCAGCTCGCCATGGAACGGCGAGGCTCCCGCACCAGCGTCGTGGGCCAGCGACTGGGCGCTGGTCAGGTCGCCGATCAGCGGCCCCGCCAGCAGTTCGATCATCGCCGCCAGGGCCGAGCCCTTGTGCCCGCCGAAGGTGAGCATGGCGCCCTGCAGCACGGCCTCGGCCGACGTGGTCGGCTCGCCGTCGGCAGATACGCCCCAGCCCAGCGGCACCGGTTTGCCGGCACGCCGGTGCAACTCGATATCGCCACGGGCAATGGCGCTGGTGGCCATGTCGAAGACAAACGGATCCTTGCCCGGGCGCGGCCAGCCGAAGGCGATCGGATTGGTCCCGAACACCGGCCCGCGCCCGCCCGCCGGAGCGACCCAGGCATGGCTCGGGTTGCAGGCCAGGGTCACCAGGCCGAGGTCGGTCAGGGTCTCGATCTCGACCCACAGCGCCGAGAAGTGCACGCAGCGGTTGATCACCAGGGCCGCCACGCCGTTGTCCACCGCCTTGCGCCGCAGCAGCGGTACACCGCGGTCGAAAGCCAGCTGGGAAAAGCCACCGGCGGCATCCACCCGCACACTGCCCGGCGCATGGTCATGCACCTGCGGCTCGGCGCGCGGGTCGACCTTGCCGGCCTTCAGCGTGGCGATGCACACCAGCAGGCGGTAGACGCCGTGGGAAGCGCACTCATCCCGTTGTCCGCAGACCATGGTCCGCGCCACGGCAAGCGCCTGTTCGCGACTGAAACCGTGCAGTTCGAGCACCGCGCGGGCGAGGCTGTCCACCTCGCTCAAAGCAAGACGCGCCAAAAGTCGTTTCTCCATCAGGATGTCCGGCGGCGAACGGGTCGCCGCCGGACCGGGGCAGGGTCAGTGGGGCATGCCGGCAGGCAGTCCGGGTTTGTCCAGGGCCGGCGCCAGCGCTTCGCGCCAGGCCGACACTTCCATCGGCGCAGCGACCTGGCCGAGGATGTGGTCGGACAGTTTTTCCGCCAGCATGATGGTCGGGGCGTTGGTGTTGCCGGTGGTCAGCGCCGGGAACACCGAGGCGTCGACGATGCGCAGCCGGTCGATGCCATGGACGCGGCCGTCATGGTCGACCACCGCCATCTCGTCCACCCCCATGCGGCAGGTGGAACAGGCGTGGAAAGTGGTGCCGGCGTTGTCGCGGATCCAGGCTTCCAGCTCGGCATCGCTCTGCAGGTGCTTGCCGGGGCTGAGCTCCTCGCCGCGCAGTTCGTCCCAGGAGCGCTGGGCGATCATTTCCCGGGTCTTGCGCAGGCCTTCGCGCAGTTGCTCCAGGTCGCCCGGCGCGGTGAGGAAGTTCAGGCGGATCAGCGGATCGGCCTTGGGATCCTTCGAGGCCAGGGTGACGCTGCCACGACTGGCCGGGCGCATGACGCTGGTGAAGTACTGGAAGCCCGGGGTGATGCGCGCCTTGCCGCGGTAGAACTCGCCCACCATGGGGAGAAATTCGTGCTCCAGGTTGGCGTACTCGACCTGGTCGTTGCCACGGAAGAACGCCCCCACCTCGAAGTAGTTGGACGCCCCCAGGCCACTGCGCGCGGCCATCCAGCGCGCCCCGACGAACAGCCGCCCGAGCGGCGACAGCGCGCGGGTCGGCGACACACCCTGCTTGGGCGTCGAATACTGGATCGCCACGGCCACGTGGTCCTGCAGGTTCTTGCCGACCCCGGGCAAGTGGTGGCGCAGCTCGATGCCGAGGGCCTTGAGCTCGTCCTGATCACCGATGCCGGCGAGCAGCAGCAACTGCGGCGAACCGAAGGCACCGGCACTGAGGATCACTTCCTTGGCGGCATGGCTGATCTGCTCGACGCCATCGATCTCGTACTTCACCCCGACCGCGGCCTTGCCGGAGAACACCAGGCCGGTGACGAAGGCGCGGCTTTTCACCACCAGGTTGTCGCGCCCGGCGGCCGAGTCCAGGTAGCCACGCGCGGTGCTCCAGCGCTCGCCCTTGTAGGTCGAGGCCTGGGCCACGTTGACTCCTTCCTGGCGCTCGCCGTTCTGGTCCGGGTTCAGGCGCAGGCCGTAGTCCTGGCCGGCGCCGAGGAAGGCCTGGTACAGCGGGTTGTCGGCCTTGCAGCGGTGCACGTGTAGCGGCCCGGAACCACCACGGAAGTTGTCCGTGCCACCGTCGAAGGTCTCCATCTTCTTGAAGTACGGCAGGCAGTGGCTGTACGACCAGTCGGGCAGCGCGGCCGCCGCCCAGCCGTCGAAGTCCAGCGGGTTGCCGCGGACGAAGACCATGCCGTTGATCGACGACGAACCGCCAAGCACCCGGCCACGGTGCTGGTCGCTGCGGTTGCCGTTCAGGCCCGGCTCGGGCTCGCTCTTGAAGCCCCAGTTGAAACGCTTGCTTTCCAGGGGCAGGCCCAGGGCGGCGGGCATCTTCAGGATCACGCTATCGTGGCGCGGCCCGGCCTCCAGCAGCAGGACCCGGGTGGTGCGTTCGGCGCTGAGGCGGTTGGCCACCACGCACCCCGCCGACCCGGCACCGACCACGATGTAATCGAACTCGTTCTTGCTCATTTGCCGCGCCTTATTATTTCAGTTGGATCCAGATCGTCTTCACTTCGGAATACTGGTCATGGGCCAGGAACGACTTTTCGCGACCGCCGAAGCCGGACTGCTTGAAGCCACCGAACGGCACCGACTGGTCGCCTTCGGAGAAGCAGTTGACCGACACGGTGCCGGCACGGATGGCGCGGGACACCTTGTGCGCGGTGTGCAGGTTGTTGGTGTAGAGCGATGCGGCCAGGCCATAGGGGGTGTCGTTGGCAATGGCGATGGCCTCCTCGACGCTGGAGAAGGTGATCACCGAAAGCACCGGGCCGAAGATCTCTTCGCGGGCGATGGTCATCTGGTTGCTGACGTCGTCGAAGATGGTCGGCTCGATGTAGTAGCCGCCGGTCTCCTGGCGAATGCGCTGACCGCCGAGGATGATCCGCCCACCCTCCTCCACGCCCGCCTTGATGTAGCCGAGGATGTTGTTCATGTGCTTCTCGTCGATCAGCGCACCGATGCGCGTGCCTTCGACCAGCGGATCGCCGACGGTCCAGGTCTTGAAGTGCTCGACCAGCGCTTCCAGCAGCCGGCCCTTGACCTTCTCATGGACCAGCAGGCGCGAACCGGCGCTGCAGTTTTCGCCCTGGCTGAAGAGAATGCCGATGGCCAGTTGCTCGACGATCGGCTGCAGGTCATCGACATCGTCCATGACGATGGCCGGGCTCTTGCCGCCCAGTTCGAGGATGACCTTCTTCAGGTTGGACTCGGCGGCGTACTTGAGGAAGTAGCGGCCGACTTCGGTGGAGCCGGTGAAGCTCAGGCAATCCACGTCCGGGTGGCGACCGAGGGCCTGGCCGACGGTCTCGCCGAAACCGGTGACGATGTTGAATACGCCGGCCGGGATCCCGGCCTCGGCCACCAGTTCGGCGAAGCGCAGGGCGCTGAGGGTGGTCTGCTCGGCGGGCTTGACGATCAGCGAGTTGCCGCCGGCCAGGGCCGGGGCGGTTTTCATCGCCAGGATGGCCAGCGGGAAGTTCCACGGGATCACCGCGCCGACCACGCCGACCGGCTCACGCACCACCAGCGAAACCAGGTCGCCGGGCGTCGGCGAGCTCTGGTCGTAGAGCTTGTCGATGGCCTCGGCGTGCCAGCGCAGGGTCTCGATGGCGTCCGGCAGGTCAGCGGCCAGGGCGTCGTCTACCGGCTTGCCGTTGTCCAGGCTTTCGATCAGGGCCAGCTCTTGGGCGTGCTGCTCGACCAGGTCGGCCAGGCGCAACAGCGCACGCTTGCGCTCCTTCGGCGCCAGGCCGGCCCAGCGCCGGTCCTCGAACGCCGCCTTGGCGGCCGCTACCGCCACCTCGACATCCGCCGCGTCGCACTCGGCGATGCGGGTGAGGACTTCACCGTTGGCCGGGTTGACGGTAGTGAAGGTCTTTCCGTCCAGGGCATCGACGAAGCGTCCATCGATAAAGGCCCTGGTCTGGAAGCGCTGGGCCTTGGCCCGCTCGGCGAAGTTGGGGCGAAGAGTGTTGGTCATGCTGTTTCCTCATTGCTGGATAGGTGACTGCCGCACGGGCATGGCTGGACCGGGTTACTCGCAGAGCACCGACTTGATCCGTTCGTACTTGGCTGGATGGCATCGCTTGACGTAGAAGCCGTAGGCCCAGCCGGCGGCGAACACGATGAACACAAGCGCCGCCAGCAGGTTAGCCCAGGTGCCGCTGAGGCCCAGGAGCAGCTCCACGCTGCTGAGCGCGTAGTAAAGGAAGACGCACAGGCCGGCGACGGCGATCAGCGGGGCCAGGAAGGCATTCCAGAAGCGCTGGTCGCAGCGGGTGCGGCGGAAGAACACGAAGATGGCGATGCTAGCGATGGCCTGCGCCAGGACGAGGCCGATCGCGCCCATGCCGGTCACGCTGGCGTACAGCACGTTGTACGGGTCCAGGCCCATCACCGCGAAGAAGCCGACGCAGATCACGGCACTGACGGTCTGCACGATCGAGGCGACGTAGGGGGTCTGCGCCTTGCGTCCGGTGTAGCCGAGCGGCGACCAGACCAGATGCTGGCGGCCCAGGGAGTACAGGTAGCGGGCGATGTTGTTGTGGATGGTCACCATGGCCGCGAAGATCGCCGTGACGATGAAGATATTGAAGAAGCTGGTGGCCCAGCCGCCCAGGACCATGTCGCTGACCCGGAACACCAGGTTGCCCGACTCCTTGGTGGCGATCTCCACGGCGTGATCGGTGCCCAGGGTGCAGATGATCAGCCAGGTGACGCCGCTGTAGATGGCGGCCATGAAGAACACCGAAAAGTAGGTGGCGCGGGGAATGGTGCGTTTCGGGTCGCGGGCTTCCTCGCTGTAGATCGCGCTGCCCTCGATGCCGCTGAAGGTGACGCAGGCGAACATCAGGGCCACGCCCAGGCCGGGGCTGAGCAACGCCGACGGTGCGAAGGGCGCCAGGCTGAACGAGGTTTCGGCTGGGCTGTTCAGCAGCATGCCGCCGGCCAGGACGAACAGCAGCAGGCATTCGAAGCTCATCAGGAAGCCCAGCACCCGCGCGCCGGAATGCACGCCACTGACGCCGAGGTACAGGCAGGCGGGCGCCGCCCCCCCCCNNGGCGGCCGCCGCCACCGCTGCGCACAGCCACCAGGGCACGGCCACGCCGGTGGCCTGGAGGATCAGCTCGGCCGCATAGAAGCCAAAGCCGCCATAGAGGCCGACCTGGATCGCCGTATAGGAAAAGATGGTCAGGGCCGCCGTGCCCAGGCCGGTCAACTGGCCCATGCCCAGGGTCACGTAGGCATAGAGCGCACCGGCATTGCTGACATGCCGGGCCATGGCCACGTAGCCCACGGCGAACAGCATCAGGATCGACGCAGCAAGAATGAAGGCCGCCGGCGAACCGACGCCGATGCTGAGCATGATCGGCACGACGGCGACCACGCTGGTCATCGGCGAGGCCGCCGCGATGATGTAGCTTGCGATGGACGTAACGCCGAGGGTGTTGCGTTTC
>NZ_AEWE02000117.1:0-25687 GCF_000190455.2 Pseudomonas sp. TJI-51 | reverse complement strand
GACCGTGGTTGCTACCGCCGCCGAGCGCTGGGGCATCGGCGGAGCGCACCTCGGGTTGCTGGGTATGATTCATCGTTTAAGCTTCCTTGTAGTTATTTTTGGCAGCTAAACAAAGGGGAAGGCCCATTATTTTATATTGTATACGATTGTTTCCAATCTGCACCCTGCGCCGTTTCCGGATTGCTCCGGTACGCGCCGTGAAATCCGTTTTCCTTCTCGCCGGTCAAGCGGGAAAGACTATCCCTCTACCAATTTGGTATATGAAGCACCGTCAGACCTACCGAATTACTGAATGTCAGGATCAGCAATTGAGTGTGCCCAACCGAGAGTCTCCTCCCGGTTGAGATCAACCTAGCGCCTATAGAAAAAGAAAAAAAGCGAATAATTTTACAATATTACGTAAGCTAAGCTTACGAATGCGGCTACACGCCACTATGATGTTGATTTTTAGGGGGGTCACCGAATCTCAGCCGCGTGTTGCTCTAGGCATTGTACGAACACCTGAAGCGCCGGGCTCCTCTTCTCACCCTTGCGAAATGCAATGGATATGCGGCGCCGAATCTCTGGTTCCAGTCGACAAATTCGTGTGCCCTGTAAATCTTTACGAGCCCTAAGTCCAGGGAGTATGGCAATCGCGCACCCCTCGCTAACTAACGCTCTGGTAACCTCGAATCCCTTGCAACGCGCGATGATGTTGGGCGTGTACCCTGATTTCTGGCAAGCATCGGTCAACATCCTGGTGTAAGTGGAGGAGGCTGTATCCATCACCCAGTTTTCATGCTCAAGATCCTGCCACGTGACAGTCTCCATCACTGCTAAGCGATGATCAGGCGACATCATCACGTTGAACACGTCTTCGATGAGTGGTGTGATTTCGATACTGGGGTCAAGCAGGCCGGGTGGTACGTTCAAGTCATCGATCAGCGCAATATCTGTCTGCCAACTGCGCAGAGCATTCATCCCTTCCTCAGGCTCCATTTCCTCAAACAGCACCTCCAGGCGAGGATGAGTGGCATGGAGTGTTTGAATTGTCTTGGGCATCAACGCTGCTGCAACTGAGGGAAATGCAGCAATCCTCAGGTCTCCAGCCACGACCTTTTTCAACTCGGCCATATCGGCCCTAGCGGATTCGAGCTCTTCAAAGATCCTATTGGCTCGCTCAACGAGCTTTCTGCCAGCGATGGTCAGATCTACGCCTCTCCCGCGCCGTTCTACCAGATCGATCCCCACCTCCTGCTCCAACAGCGAAATCTGCTGGGAGACAGCGGATGGCGATACGTGCATCGCTTCAGCAACGGCTGCCATGGTCTTACGTACCGCAAGCTCTCTCAAGGCACGCAACTTACTGATATCCATCAAGTTTCCCCTAAAAAGCGACATCTCAGAAAATCATTAAGTATTGCTTACGTATTATTGAAATATTATTCGCTTTTTTTGATCTGGGACAGGGTATAGGTTTGAAAAAAACCCCAACAAAGGTAACGCCGTAATGACCCACTCCTACTTCAACGACAATCTTGCTGAGCGCGACCCGCTGATCTTCAAAGCTCTCCAAGACGAGAAAAAACGTCAGCAAGGCCAGATCGAACTGATCGCCTCTGAGAACTCGGTGAGCTTCGCCTCTCTGGAGGCCATCGGTTCGGTCATCACCAACAAGACCGTTGAAGGCTACCCAGGCAAGCGTTTCCACGGCGGCGCTGATTTCGCCGACGTTGTCGAGCAAGCTGCCATTGACCGCGCAAAAGAACTTTTCGGCTGCGGCTTCGTGAACGTGCAACCACACTCCGGCACCCAGGCCAACCAAGCTGTGTTCTTTGCACTTCTGCAACCAGGCGACACAGTATTGAGCCTGGATCTGGCTTCGGGTGGGCACCTGAGCCACGGCGCAAAGCCGAACCAGTCGGGCCGTTGGTTCAGCATCGTTTCGTATGGCGTAGATCGCGAAACTGGCCGAATCGACTACGACAACGTCGAAGCTCTGGCCTTGGAGCACAAGCCGAAGCTCATCATCTCGGGTGGCTCGTCTTACCCACGTGAAATCGACTTCCCGCGTATGCGAGAGATTGCCGATAAGGTTGGCGCAACTTACCTGGTGGACATGGCCCACTTTGCCGGACTTGTCGCTGCTGGAGTGCACCCTTCGCCGATTCCACACGCAGACATCGTGACCTGCACCACCACCAAGACCCTCCGTGGTGCTCGCGGCGGCTTGGTCATGACCAACCGCGAAGACCTCTTCAAGAAGCTTCAACCGGCTGTTTTCCCAGGCGTACAAGGCAGCGCACACCTGGCAACCATCGCCGGTAAAGCAGTGTGCCTCGGTGAAGCTCTGACCGATGAATTCAAGACCTATGGTGCAAACGTCAAAGCGAACGCTCGCCTGCTTGCAGAAGTTCTGCAGAAGCGTGGTGTACGCATCGTCAGTGGCGGCACTGATACTCATGTTGTTCTGGTAGATGTTTCGTCCAAGGATCTGACCGGTCAGCAGTCGCAGGACGCGTTGTCGGAAATCAACATCACCTCGAACAAAAACCCGATTCCGTTCGACAGCGCCAAGCCATCAGAGTGGAAAGGCCTGCGCCTGGGTTCGTCAGCGGGTACTACTCGAGGTTTTGGTGCCAAAGAGTTCGAAGTCATCGGCAACCTGATCGCAGATATCTTCGATGCACAAGTTGCTGACGAAACTACCCGTGCCGCCGTCATCGCGAAGAGCCGCGCAGTAGTTGCCAAACTGGTTGCCGACTTCCCAATCTATGCCTAAGGGGTACATGGCGGATGCCTAGACCATCCGCCTCACTCCACGCTGTAGGAAAATAAAAATGAGCGTTCAACTTCCCAATGATCCAGCGCGTGACGATGTCCTGGCTGGCCGACCTGCGCTTTGGCTAAACCCGAACCTGAAAGCCAACGGCATTGCTGACCAATCGCTGCCGATCCGGGCTGCTCAAGTTAAAGAGGCCGAAGAAAACTGGCAGCTGCTGGCGCCAGTGCTGGAGACGTGCTTCCCCGAACTCAAGGCATCGAAGGGCCGGATCCAGTCCAAGCTGATCGAAGCCGAAGATCTGCGTGGTGCTCTCGGGTATGGCACTTCGGAATACGGTCGTGTCTTCGTCAAGGCAGACGGGGACTTGCCCGTCGCGGGTTCGATCAAAGCACGTGGTGGCGTTTATGAAGTCTTTATGCACGCCAAGAAGATGGCTGAAAAGCGCGGCATCCTGACTCCTGGTGGCGATATTACCGTCCTGGTGGGAGAGCAGGCCCGCGCTCTTTTTGCCCAGCACACCATTGCCGTGGGCAGCACAGGTAATCTGGGGCTGAGCGTTGGTATTGCCGCTCGCGCTCTGGGCTTCCGAGCAGTGGTGCACATGTCGTCGGACGCCAAACAATGGAAAGTTGATCGGCTCACACGCCTGGGCGTGGAGGTCGTGCAGCACAAGGCCGACTATACCACTGCAGTCGAACACGCTCGCATTGATGCAGAGGGCGATCCAAGCATCTACTTCGTGGATGATGAGCGCTCGGAAATGCTGTTCTTCGGTTACAGCGCTGCTGCCAGCGAGCTGGCAGTGCAGCTCAAAGAGCAGGGGGTCACCATCGATGAAGACCATCCATTGTTCATCTACCTGCCATGCGGTATTGGCGGTGCACCCGGTGGCGCGGCATACGGACTGAAAGCTATTTTCGGCGATGCCGCTCACGCTTTCTTTGTTGAGCCGGTTCAGTCTCCATGTGCCATGGTTCACATGATGAGCGGTTCTAAAGAGCTGATTTCGGTGTATGACGTTGGCCTGACTAACCGAACTGAAGCAGACGGTATGGCGGTTGCCCGTATGTCGGAGTTCGTAGCGGATGTCATGAAGCCAATGCTGTCCGGCGTTTTCACTGTCGACGACGACGACTTGTTCCGCTGGCTCTGGAAGGCGCAAACCACTCAAGCAATTCGCCTTGAGCCATCAGCTACTGCAGGCTTTGCCGGCCCAGAGTTCATCGTGAACAGCAATCAAGGTCGTGCTTATCAAGAAGCTCACGGACTGAGCAATAAACTCGCTCAGGCAACACACGTCATTTGGACAACTGGTGGCGCTTTCGTTCCTGAAGAGCAATTCAAGGAATTCATGGCGCGCGGAGCTTTACTGGTCAAATAAGACCAGAGCTCTAAAGGGGGTGGCAAACAACACCCCCACTCCTCAAATTTGCGCCAATGAAAACCAATCACGCCAGTCAATGACGTTGAGGTGTTAGTTTCATGAACAATCAATTCTTGGCCGACCGTATCGACGGGAAAGGCTTTGCAGCCAATCTCGTGGACAAACTTACGGAAGAAGTAACCGAGATTAAAGAGCAAACAGGACTCATTCCTGGCCTGGCTGTTGTACTTGTTGGCGAGGATCCAGCAAGTGGCGTTTATGTAAGTGCCAAACACCGCCAGACATTGGCCATCGGTATGCAGTCGTTCGTTCATAGGCTGCCCGCTGATACAACCCAAGCTGAGCTAATGGGTCTCTTGGACGAGCTGAATGCCGCTCCGGAAGTTAATGGCATTCTCGTGCAACTACCTCTTCCTGCACACCTTGATACCAACGCGGTTATCAATGCCATTGATGCAGACAAAGATGTGGATGGTTTTCACATCCTGAACGCTGGCCGTTTGGCCACAGGCCAAGACGCCTTGGTTCCCTGCACCCCGCTGGGCTGCTTGATGATGCTGAAAGACCGTTTGGGCAGCTTGGCCGGAATGAATGCTGTAGTTGTCGGCAAATCAAACATTGTTGGTAAGCCAATGGCCCAGCTGCTGATGGCCGAGAACTGCACCGTGACCGTCGCGCACTCCAAAACGCGAGATGTCCCTGCGTTGTGCCGAACTGCCGACATTTTGGTGGTAGCGGTAGGGCGGCCTGAGATGGTGAAAGGCGATTGGATCAAGCCAGGCGCTGTCGTTATCGACGTAGGTATCAACCGCATTGAACGTGATGGCCGGTCGCGCATCGTCGGCGATGTTGCATATGACGAAGCAGGGCATGCATCGGCGATTACACCAGTACCAGGCGGTGTTGGCCCGATGACCATTGCGTGCCTGCTGGCCAACACTGTGACCGCGTTCAAGCGTCAGCACAAAATCGTAACCAAAAAAGAAGCTGTTGCTGTTTAAGGTGATCCCAAATGACCAAGACTAAAAATAATTATGTACTGCGAGTAACTTGCCCTTCGATCCGTGGCGTCACAGCTGACATCACCAGCTTCTTGTCTTCTCGCGGCTGCAACATCCGCGACAGCGCACAGTTCGACGATGAGAGCACCAACCACTACTTCATGCGTATTACCTTCCGTTCGGAAGAAGGCCAGTCGCTTGAAGATCTGAGAAAAGAGTTCCAACCCCTTGTTGATAAATACAAGATGGAGTTCGAATTCTTCGATGAGCGCGCCAAGCGCAAAGTCATTCTGATGGTTTCCCGTTTCGGCCATTGCCTGAACGACCTGCTGTATCGCTGGGGCATCGGCGCCCTGCCAATCGATATTGTCGGTGTGATCTCCAACCACCTGGATTTCCAAAAGGTGGTCGAAGGGCATGGTATTCCCTACCACCATATTAAGGTGACCAAGGAGAACAAGGCTGAAGCTGAAGCAGCACAGATGCGCATCGTCCGCGAGGCGGGTGCAGAGCTGATCGTACTCGCCCGTTACATGCAGATTCTGTCTGACGAAATGTGCCAGCAGATGTCGGGGCGGATCATCAACATCCATCACTCGTTCCTCCCGTCGTTCAAAGGCGGCAGCCCCTACAAGCAAGCCTTCGAGCGAGGCGTGAAGTTGATCGGTGCAACCTCTCACTTCGTCACCGCCGACCTGGATGAAGGCCCCATCATCGAGCAAGACATTGTTCGAATCACCCATGCGCAAAGCCCAGAAGACTATGTCTCCTTGGGTCGAGACGTAGAAAGCCAGGTGCTGGCACGGGCCATTCATGCCTACGTGCACGGGCGTGTGTTCATGAACGAGAACAAGACGATTGTGTTCCCGCCGTCGCCTGATTCGTACTCCTCTGAGTCTATCGGTTGAGATGAGCGCGTCCCGCGCTCGTTTCGCCATAGTACCTAAGTGTTTGATCAAAAATTGGTGTAGGTGACTTGTACCCTCTTGGACGTCAACCCAAGGGGGTATTCCTACTCGTAAAAATTGAAATTGCAAGTTGAAGTAAGCCATGCCTAATCAATAAAGCTTCGGCACTTTACCTATCTCATTTATAGCTGCCCAAATAAAGAAAACAAGGTGCGAGGCATAGAAATGCAAGCTGTTAGGAGTTCTGTTTTCCTCCATTGCACTGATCATCTTCTTGATCATGAAAGTACGACTTCACGCTTTCTTGGCGTTGATAATCGCGTGCTTTGTCGTCGGCTTCGGCTCCGGCATGCCGGCAACTCAAATCGTCAAATCACTGGAGTCGGGAATAGGCGGAACCCTTGGGTTCCTGATCGCCATCATCGGGCTCGGCGGCATCTTGGGCAAAATGCTTGAGGAGTCAGGCGGGGCCGAGCGGCTGGCCAAGACTCTTCTCGACAACTTGGGATCAACACGGGCCCACTGGGTCATGGCTATCGTCGGCGCTATCGCTGGCATTCCTGTGTTCTTCGAGGTTGGATTCGTACTTCTCATACCTTTGGTGTATGTGGTGGCCCGCGAAACCAAGATCAACTTGATGTTTCTTGGGATCCCACTGGCCATCTCTCTGATGACCATCCACTGCATCCTCCCCCCCCACCCGGCTGCCATGGCCATCACTGGTATGCTACATGCCGATGTAGGTACCGTGATTCTTTACGGCCTTATGGTCGGCATTCCGACCATGATCATTGCCGGGCCCATCTGGGTGAGTCTGTTCTGCGGAAAAGCAGCGAGCGAAAAGCAGCAAAGCTTCTTGGAGTCGCACGGAAAGCACTTGCCTGCTGAACGGGCACTCCCAGGCATCGGCATTACGCTGATGACCATCGCCTTGCCACTGATCCTGATGGTCTTCAAAACCGCTGCTGCTGGCCTACCGGCTGACTCTCTGGTACAGCATGTCGCGCAGTTTGTGGGCAACCCACTGACCGCCCTGATGATCTCCGTCGCCTTTGCCTACTGGTCTCTTGGCTTGCGCCAAGGCCGCACCATGCAGCAACTGCTAGAGATTACCCAACGCGGTTTCCCAGCGCTTGCAAACATCATCTTCGTGATCGGCGCCGGCGGGGCTTTCAACGCCGTCCTTATCGAGAGCGGCGTTGGTAAAGCGATTTCGAACATGCTGGCCGGCACTGATATCAACCTGATCATCCTGGCATGGTTCATCGCATGGCTGATGCACTTCGCCGTGGGCTCGGCAACTGTGGCCATGGTAAGCGCTGCGAGCATGATCAACCCAATGCTGGCCGCTGACCCTCACCTGAAACCGGAAATCTTGGTCGTCGCTATTGGCGCCGGCTCCATAGGCTGGGCACACGTCACCGACTCGGCATTCTGGGTCGTGAAGGAGTATTTGAATGTCTCGCTGTCGGAGGCACTCAAGAAGTTTACCGGAGGAACCGTTGTTGCCTCCCTCGTTGCACTCCTGGCCACCCTGATACTGAATTACTTCCTAGGTTGACTTTAGCCATTTGCCATTGACGGCCTCCTTTCCCAACCTATTTGACGCCAAGCGGAATGGACGTCAAATAGGTAAGCACCTGGTGAATTGAAACTATGCCAACACATTATGTTTATCTCGGCCTTGGCAGCAATGTAGAGCGGGAAATCCACATTGATATGGCCCTGTCGATGCTTGAAGAACACATCGACCCTCTGCGCCGTTCGCCTATCTATGAAAGCGCCTCGATAGACCCTCGACAATCCCCGTTTTACAACCTGGTCGTAGGGGGCAGTACCGACCTCAGCCTGGCCGAACTCAACGCGTGGATCAAAGACATCGAACTCCTTCATGGGCGAACCAGCAGCACTCAACGCTTCATTCCCCTTGATATCGATATCTTGCTGTTTGATGACCTCGCGGGCCTCCATGAGGGGATAGAGCTCCCCAGAGCAGAAATTCTCGACCGGGCGTTCGTGCTCTATCCGTTGCAGCAACTGGCCCCACACCTCAAGCACCCAGGCCTCGGCATTTCATTCGCCGAGTTGTGGCGTCAGTTGCAGCCAGGGCCTCAGCTGTCATCTGTACGTTATCCCTTCGGTGTCAGCTCGTTTGCTCTTACAGTGCAAGCCGGGAGATTTCCGCTACCGGGTGATCCCTGCCAGCTCGCAGCGATATAGCCCGATCAACGATCCACACGTCTTGAACTCGCTGGAGCCTTGTATGCAGCCTTTTCACGTGCATCCTCTCCCTTACTTGGCAGACCCCACCGTCTTTTTCGCAGTTATCCGTAATGCCCCTGGGGCTGTTCTCTTTGACTCTGGTCGCCCAACGTCCCAACGAGGCCGCTACGATCTGATGAGCGCCTGGCCGATCAGAAGCTTTCAACCGTATGAAGGTGAGTCTTCAGCAGCATTCGCAGAGCGTTTACGGGCTGCGCTCAAGAGCCTCGGGCATAGGCGCCCAGATGAAGAGTTGCCATTCACGGGCGGCCTCATGGGGTATCTCAGCTATGACTTTGGCCGAGCAGTGATTGGTCTCAAGCCGTCGGAGAGGGTGCAGATCCCAACTGCCCTTATCGGTCTATACACCTGGGCCCTAGTATCAGACCATCAAACGCGCCAATCACGACTGATCTTCAATCCGGCTGTAAATAACCAGGAACGCAAAAGCATCATTTCGCTGTTTCAATCGGGCACGACAAGGAAAACAGACGAGCCTTTCACATTGGGCGCCAAGTTTACTCCGACCGTTACCTACAACGCTTACGAAAATGCCATCTCCAGCATCCATGACTACATCGCAGCGGGTGACTGCTACCAAGTGAATTTCACACAGAAGTTCTTTACCAGCTATTCGGGCAATCCATGGCGCGCCTATGAAATCCTCCGAAACCATTGCGCAACCCCTTTCGGTGGCTACATCAACCTGGGTCAGCATGACGCCATAATGAGTTTTTCACCCGAGCGCTTCATTCAGAGCATCAATGGGCGGGTTGAAACTCGACCTATCAAGGGCACGATGCCTAGGGGCCGGACAAGCGCTGAAGACCAACACTACGCAGAAAAACTGGCAGCCAGCGAAAAAGATAGGTCTGAAAACCTGATGATCGTTGACCTGCTTCGTAACGACATCGGGAAGAACTGCAGATCCGGCTCAGTCAGCGTCCCTGAGCTGTTCAGCATCGAGTCATACCCAAACGTTCATCACCTGGTCAGCACTATCCAGGGCGAGCTAGCCGAGGGCAGAGATCCGATAAACCTGCTGTTCGATGCGTTCCCCGGTGGATCGATCACGGGTGCACCGAAGAAGCGCGCCATGCAAATCATCGATGAGCTGGAAGCGACTGAGCGCAGCATCTACTGCGGCTCTATGTTCTATCTCGACACAGCCGGCCATATGGACAGCTCGATCACCATCCGGACACTGCTCGCCAACAGTGGGACGATCAGTTGCTGGGGTGGTGGAGGGATAGTGGCCGAGTCGACCGCCCAGGGTGAGTATCTAGAGTCCGTGACGAAGATCCGAAACCTCCTGAAGTGCCTGGAGAGCTACTTTCTACCGTAATCAACCTAGTTCACGACATCAGCAACAGATTCAGTGAACAGGGTGCACTCCGGCAACGTGACGCCCTTCTTGACGATCACGCCTCCACACAACACTGACTGAGCGTGAACAGTGACGCCCCGCTTCAACACCGGGCTTTTGCATGCCCCTACAGGGCTGCGAAGGACGCTAACCGCATTCCAAAGCGTGACATCGTCTTCGATCACCACACCGTCATCAATCACCAAGCCTTGGCCATGGCGGACAACTACACCTTTGCCGATCTCCGCGCCAGGATGAATATCGATTCCCCACACCTGAGCAGCCCAGTTCTTCAACATCATGGCGTTGTGGTGTTCGAGATTGAGCCAGAGCATATGACTGATGCGATAGAGCTGCAGAGCCTGGAAGCCTGCACAGGAGGACAGCGCGACATAGTGATCGACACAGGACGGATCATCTTTTACGAAACGCTCGAGATCAGCTGCAGACTGCACAGCGATTGCCGGCTCAGAGCGGAGCAGCGCCGTCAGCCAGGCCTGCAGCTTGTCTCCGCCCAGGTGCCTCAAGCTGAACCCGAGATTGGCGCCCAGAGCTGCCTCGAAGCAGTCATGTTCGAGAACGCGGTACTCCACATTCCATCGCATAACGGGGTTCCAGCCCGCAAACTGCTCAGCTTGTTGCCTGAGCGAACGCCATACCTTGCTCATGTGGCCTCATGAATTTCAGAATCAAGGAGATGATGAGTTAATGTGGCACGTAGTTCCACAACAGTATAGCTTAAGTTTCCTTAAGCATTAGGTAAGAATAGCTTACCAAAAGGAGGAACCTACCCAAGCCTTACGCTGATGAGTAATTTTGAAGCATTAAGGATGTGAGGTGCCGCAGCGCATCATAATCTTCTAAGGACTATCAAATTTGAGAACTTCCCCGGCACTCTCATTAATACTGCCTATTATCCACAAAGTGCTGTCCAATAGCTGGGCATAAAAAACCGCCACAAAAGGCGGTTTTTCAATGGTCTTGCACGGGGCCTCCGACTCTCCTCGATGGGGTTTTAGTTGCCCCGAAAGAGTTCTCTTCTTCGGTGAGGTTTTGATGTCGGACACTTACCAGATGAGGCTACCTAGGATGCCATCATCCTGTTCAGGCGCGTTGTTCACTGGCGCCACGACTCCACGGTCTCAGCGCCGTGTTCGGCCTTCCAAGCTTTGAGAACTGCGTGGTTACCACCTTTGGTTTGCACCAATTCACCGCTATGTGGGTTTTTGTAGACCTTCACCTCACGTGGCTTGCGGGATGGCTTTTCTTGCACTTGAGTAGCCTGACGGCGAGTGCCTGCTTGCGGATCAAGGATGTTGATTACGTCCCGAAGGGTGTAGCCATACTCACCGAGCAGAGCGCGCAGCTTTTCCTCAAACTCCATTTCCGCCTTGATTGCGGAATCACCTTTCATAGCTTCCAGCTCTGCGAGCTGCTGAGCGAGTTGCTGCTCCAAGCGTCGGAACTCGACGAGACGAGACATATGCTTGCTTCCTAAATGGTTGTTTCAAGAAGAGGATAGTTTGTCATATTCGACTGCTACATCGAAGTGAAAATGTACGGCCCAATTGGGCCTAATGCCAAACTCATACTTAGGAATGCCAGTCGACTAACCAGTATCATCGTTCAATGACTGGTCGCTGCCGGGCCGCCCAGAGCCTGAAGCTGATAGTCCGTGACCGCCTGGAAGCGATGCTCAGCGAGCAAACGCAGCCGCTCAAGCTCAGCGCCAGTAATACCGCCATTCTGCGCCTGGTGATACGCCTTCAACGCCTCGACGGCTTCCGCGTACATCGGATGATCATGAGGAAGCATTTTGCTGAGGTCTTTCATGACTGCTGCTCCAATGGACAAAGGTTCCGGGTGGCGTGAGCTCAAGATTACTCAGGCTTGAGGGCGTTGAGTATGTCGGTCATCCCTCTCTACCACCCCTATATTCTCGAGGATACAGCTCACGAGCTCTGGGTGTTGGCCAGCTGCCTGAAGCTCTTTGGCCAGCCGTTTCAACTCAGCAGATTCTTGGCTCGTGAAGATCAAATCGCAATAATGAAGGTCTGCGGTAACCTCATTCATCCTGGCCTGATTATCCTTCATGGAAGATACCTGGGCTGGGCAAGAGCTATCGGCCACTAGGCCAGCCTAGACCGCCCATTGGTGCCTTCAAATTGGCCTCGAACGGGCTCGGAAACGGCGTCACGGCCACCGAGGCCGTAATAAGGGCTGCTCAAAAAAAATCTAAGCCGCTCTGCATTTGAGGTCAACAGAAAAGCTAGCCGGCCTAGCGGCCGGATAAGCGATTTTTTTTACGACGGCTCAAGCCAGGAGACATCGTAGCCTTTGATCAAAGAAGCATCAAAAGCCACTCGACCTTCATGTTGATAGCGAAAAGAAAAAGCAAAGCAATAGAAGCAGCTGAAGGTTATTCGACGAGTGACGGGGGAGAGGTGGGAGAGAGCAGCTTTTTTTTGATTACAAATAATATACTCCGTCCCGCAAAAAAAATTTCAAGGGGGGTCTTTGAAAAATATTTCGGAAGTCGCCATTTCAATGGCTCATGGCCATCAACTACCTGCAGGATCTACCTAAGAGCGGAACCCTCAACGATCCCGCTTCAACCCCTCCCCCTCGTGGAGTTTTCTATCCGCCCAAAGGCTTCATCGGCCAGGAAGGCGTCCGCTTTTTCTTCGAACATCATGCCGAGCCATCGCGCTCGCTTGATGCCTGATAGCTGAGTGAAGAAACAGCTTTCGCAGAGGTGCAACTCGTACACCTCACTGTGGTGTGTCGCCCCGTCACCCCATGCCCCGTGCAATGTTCCAAACTGAAAATCGCCCTCGCGCCCCCGCGTGGAACACCCACAGCCGTCACACGTGACGTCAACAATTTCGTTGGGTTCATGTAATCGCGTGAGCTTCATTTCATACCCCACTCTTTAACTCGCTCATCAGGACTCAAGCCATACACTCAGTGCCTGGTTTTCGAATTCTCACCAGCGCAGTCGCCAGCCCAATCGCACACCACATAGACACTGCGTAGGGTTCGGACAACCAGGAAGCCCTGAAGCTCTTGGGAGTCGAGGACGATTGATGTGATGATCGACGACCCATCCTCGAAGCGACGCTCGCGATCGCCGAAAACGATCCCTTTGAGGGATAGCTCACCGGCCTCATATCGCACACTCGACAAGTACCCCGTTATCTCGACCCCAAAGGAACGTTGCATTGCCTTTGCGACGCTGCTTGACCACATCACTCAGGTAAGCCGTGATGGGCATAGGGTACTTCTGAGCCATTGCCCGGATGACCCGCTTGAGTTGAAAAGTCGAGAGCTCTTCACCGCAGTATTCCTTGATTTGATCTGCCATTTACACTTCCTGTTCATGCACCTAAACCACACCAATGCACTTGGTGCTGATCGCTTAAGCGACCTTCAAATATCGACGGTGAACTCTGAAGAAAACCCCGAGCGCTCACCCGGATACCCTTTCGGATTGGAGACCACACGACAGCCAGAGACGACTGTGTCCACCGCGTGATGCGTATGGCCAAAAATCCACACGTCGGCCTGCGCTACCAAGTCGTACCATGTATTGAAATAAGCAGCCCCCAAGTGACCCTCATGACCACTCCCGGCAACCTCAGGGATAGGGCAATGGTGCGTGACCACAACGGTCGAACCGTCAAAGCTCTTGGCGAGCTCTGAGGCCAGGTAAGCACGAGCAGCAATGTTTCGGGCAATGAGGTCGACCGGGCGAAGCTTGCTGTAGCCCGTTCCGACGCGGATCCGTTTGAAGTCAGTCATCCACTCTGCGCATTCCCGCATCGCGGCCCTGTAATCGCCGGTTGCGGTGTAATCCGTCCAAGCCGTAGCGACCAAAAAACGGACGCCGCCAATGACGATGCTCTGGTTGTCCAGCACATGCACGTGGTGCGCAGCGGCCTCACGCATTTTGGCCAACGTCCGATCAACGTTTCCGCCGTAATGCTCGTGGTTGCCACAGGCATAAATCACCGGGCAATCGAAGACCTCATTCGCCCAATGCACACCCCGGCTACGCACTGAAATGTCGCCCGCCAGTACAACGAGATCCGCGTCTACTGAAGGTGGCTGGAAGTCAGCAAACTCCAGGTGCAGATCTGAGAAAACCAAAACCTTCATACGGAACCCCGTACTCCACGCTACGGAAGGCAAAAAACGTCGCCCATCTAAGGCCACCCAGAGGGGGCCGGGCTCAAAAAATCTGGAATGCTCTACGGCTGCAACGACAAAACCAGCTCGAGCTTCGCCTGCTTCCGGTAACCATCACCGACGAGAAGGTAGATCGTGCTTCTCGTTTCAAACATGCACGGGTGCTCGAACGAAACCGCATACGTAGATCTCACCCAGGAGCGCGGTGCAAAACGCCTCCGGCTGTCATGGATCACGTCATGGGCAAAGATCACCATGGGCGCGATTCCATTCGGCAACGGCTCGACCTCTTCCGGAGGTAGTTCGACCAGAATCCAGCGCTGCACCAGGCAAAACGCTTTACCTGAAAAGCGTTCGTGCGCAGCTTGAACCAGGTCAACTCTCGTACCTGTCCAACCCTCCAATAGCTCCCCAGCGCCGTAAAGAAACTCCGTTACCTCATCCAACGAGATGACCATGATTCAGCCTCTCGCGCTCGAATAGACGTGGCCATCACTCGTGACAAATTCGTACACCGGGGTCGGCTGGGTACCATCCTTGATCCGAATTTCGGAGAGCAGCTTCATCGAGAACTCGGATTGATTGGTCATCGCTGGAGGGGCGAGGAGCTGGACTTTGTTAACGCTTAAAAAATCCACTGCATCCCCTTTGCAGAGGGAATCAACAACCTCAACGCTCGACACCAAACGCACGGAGGGGCCTAAACAGCCATTAACGAAGCCACTTCCTTCAACGACAAAGTAATAGCAATCAGGATTGAGGCTTGCTGAATCCCAAAACAAATTCAGGCTGTCCAGAGCTAAAAACTGCCCTCGTAGTTCGGTTCTTAGCGGTGGAAAGCAGCGTTTGGGGAGTATCACCAAAGCCGGGGATGCCTATTTACGGAGTCTACTGGTGCTCGGGGCTCGATCTGTAATGGCCAACCTGGGCGATAAACAAGATACATTCAGTCGCTGGATCCGCAATCTGATTGAACGTCGCGGTTACTGGCGTGCGGCCGTCGCGATTGCCGCCAAGAATGCAAGGATGGCCTGGGCCGTCCTGCATTACGGCGACACGTTCAAGCTTGAGCAGGTAGAACCAACTGGTGCGTAGGCCCTGGCTTCCTATTGCTCAACTTTTAAGGCGTCAGGGTAGAACCATGAGCAGATAAAAAGAGGATCAATGTGCACTGCCGTCGTTGATGTGAAGCGGGTTGGACCTACGTGGGGTATACCTGAAAATCGTATGGGGAATTCAGTCCCGGTTAGCGAACGAGGTCCTCACGTGCGTCTTTCATCAGGGTCCGAGCCATCAGCTCAATATGACCGTTTGTAGTACCGCAGTCCTTCACCTTCTTACGTCGATCCGGCACGCGCAGCAGTGCAGCAATACAGAACACAATCGCTATTGCGCTTGCGCTCAATGGGGAAGCCCTTGTAGTACGATTTTTTCCGAATTCTGAGGCGCCCCCGATATGAGGGTTTTCACTCCGCCCGTGCTTCTCTCAATCGGGAACAGCAGGATGTGGACACTGTCGCTTGCTTGAAGATCGAGACTGGCGATAACAGGCGGGTTCTCGCGGCCTAACTCACACGTCGAGCTGTGCTCATTTTGGGACTGCGATATGGGGGTTGGGGTGCCAACTTCGGTCGTCACGCGACTGTTCACCCCCTCGCCCTGCACTGTGAACTCCACCAGCGACGGTTCGGCCCCCACAGAAACTGACGCAGCCATCAAAATCAACCCCATACTTGCTGCTGCTCGCCTCATGAAACTCATTTGCCATACCTCGTGATTGTGATTGCTTTGTAGTGTCTTTTCTGGGGAGCAGCCTCGCTATTGCGAGGCTTCAACTCGGGCGTTCACAGCCGCTAAGTCCTCAGGTAGGGAGAGGCCGGCGATCTTCAGAAGTGTGGCAGCAGTGGACTTCGTACCGTCGGTAGTCTTCTGCATCTTGCCGAGCACCACGCAACGGTTTTCCCACATAGCGTCGCCTTTGCTCGTTTCTACAGCAGCAAGGCGCTGCATGGAATGCCACCGGGCGCGGCTCGGATCTATGACTTTCGCATCGCGGTCGATTGGCGTCAGGTAGGTACCTGCGAACAGCGCTTCCCGACCAAAAATCCCCAGCGCCTCCAAGAACACCGCATGACCAATAACCATGACTTCTCGCACATCAGCCGCGGGAATCCCGCCACTGATCATGTGGGCCCATTGAGGCAGATGTTTTCCGCACTCCTCCAGGAATTGACGAACCAATCCCTCGATCCCATGCAGGCGTGTTTCGTCGACCAGGCCGATGGTTCGCTCGCTGACACCGGTGAGCAGGGTAACGAACTTTTTGAACGCCACCAGGCTCCATAGCTTGTACGAACGCTGCCCAGGCGTCGCGTTCTCGAAGTCGATGCGTTTTTTGATGTTGGGCATGCCGTTGAGCAGTTTCTGGATCCAGGCGTTGTAGGGATTTCGGTGGTCGTACAGCGCGTTGATGGCAGACGATGGTTTGACCGCCTTGCTGTTGATGTCAGCGAAGATCTGCTGCGAGCGTTTTAGGCCCTGGTCGAAATGAATTTGTACCGGCGCCGTCTCGTTCTGCAACGTGGTGTCGCCCTTGAGAGCCAGTTCGATCGCGTAGCGCCGATGCTGGCCATCGTTGATCAACATGGTCGCGCTCATCGGGATGTGGAGCATGCCGAGTTGAGGAATCCCCTCGAACGGTTCGAAGGCCATGGCGATGTCGACGCTGGCAGTCAACGCCGGCAGGACGTACTCGTCGCGGTTGGCCAGCATGTATTCGCTGATGTCCTCTGCCCGCTTCTTGTTGAGGGCACGCTGTGCCCTCAGCTCCGCCGGCACCGCCTCTTCTTCGTCAAAGACGAATAGTTTCGCCAATATCGGATAGGGAATCTGGGCCAAGTAGAACTCGCCACGTGCCTGCACGCCGCGGACTGCAGGCACGGAGAAACATGGCTCGTTGCGGATCATATCGATGGCCTTTTGCGCCTCGTACCCGCGTGCCCGCAAATGCGCAGCCTCCTGCTGCTGGAGCACATGTTCCTGGTGCTCCTCGCGAACTTCCTGCTCGTAGCGCTCGCGCAGCTCGTCCAGGGTGAGGCCTTCCTGCTGCAGGTAGAAACCCGCATCATCGGCCAGCCGGTCCGGCTTGCCCGTGAGTTCCATCGAAAGAATCGCTGCCATCAGCCGCTTGCAAAAGGCCCGACGCTGCTCGCGGTCGTAGTCCTCGATCAGCTGCTCAACGATATCGCCCTTGCGAAGCGCGTTTTCCGAATGTACTGCGATGAACGCGCTCTCACTGTGGATAGCGCGCTTGCGCTTGTTCAACTTGTCCCGGGCGCTCATGGCAGCGACCATGTCGCGGTGGACTGACACGACCTCTCCCCGCGAAATGGATTTGTCTAGAAAGCAGGCTTCGCGAGCGATAACAACGTCGTACATGAGGACCTCCAGCGAGAATGAATTCGACGGAGGAATATTGAACCCCGGTTCAATCTATAGCAAGTGCTATTTTGAACTGGACTTCAATTTTTTAACGGTCGGGAGACCCCGAACGGCATCATCCCAGTGCGCTTCCCGATCGGGATCATTGCCGAGCTTACTGATCCAGGCAGGCGACAACGACCAGCGCTCGGCGAGCGCTAGCCCAGTCCATCCCTTGCGGCGATACTCGCTCTTGAACTGCTCGGGAGTCATTCTGTCAGCCATAAGAGCCCCTTCCGCCTGAGTCAATCATTGAGCTCGACAACGGCAACGCCAGTACCGACCACCGCCTGGAAAGCAGCAGCATCCAGCGCTTGGTATTCGCCGCGGTGCAGGTGGACACGAATCACCGGGTCAGCTCCGCCAGAAGAGATCAACGCCAACGAACGCTCTAGCAATTCGCGCAGTTGCTCGGTCGGTCCGCCCTCAGGACCTGCAAGACGGGTATAGAACACTGCAGTGTTCTCAACGGTCGGTTTCGCCTTCTCGGCCAGTAGCGGACACCAGGTGTCCGGCCCCATGATCTGAATGCCGGCCTGATGGAAAACGCCCGATGCGGTTTCCAGGGTGAACTCATGAGTCGCTCCATACTGCATAGTCTTCTCCAGTCTTTTGAACATCGCCATGGGGCCAACAGTTTGAACTGAGGTTCAATCAGCAGCAAGAGCTTCCTGGGTAGAGTCTGCAGACAGCTCCAGGACAACCAAGCGCTCCTCGCATTCCTCACAAATAACTTTCAACCCTGGCTTGCCCCACATGTTTAGCCGGCAGCCTGGGCAGGAATATTTCAGCCTGTTGCTCCTGTCACCTGGTTGCCTCACTGACACATCGAGACTCGCCACTGCTGCTGGGGCCTGATAGGCCAGGGCGATAGCCGGATCCAGCTCGTCAGCTATTTCGTCTACGCCGGCGTCCAAATCATCGTCCCCCTGGTAGTCCTGACTTGCCGGAGGCATCAGCGATGCTGGCATAAGCGACATCGGACGCGATGGTCCCCTCACGTCGACCGGGAATCGGTCCATCCACGAGATGGCGAACCCTCTTTTCAGCAACTCCCGGGTTGCGACATCGAACCGACCGCCAGGTATGACGTAGTCGTTCATCGACTGCCCTACCCTCTTGCCGCCAGGCTTGCCCGTGTCGGAGGGCATCAAGCCCAGAGCCTCCATTTTGTTGGCCCACTCTGTGTTGTGGTAGCAGGCTCGACTTGGCTTTCCAAAATGGTATTGCCAGAGGTGCACCATTTCATGCACTAGCGTCTGTAGGATCTCGACCAGGGGAATCACTGCGAAGTAGTCGGGATTCATCGCAATCTCATCCGCCTTGATCCCATCGCGGCGAATGAAACGGGCCTGAGAGAAATACCCCATGGTCCGCTTTTCGCGCTGATATGTGATCAAGCACGCCGGCAGCCGCTCCTGGCTCGCGAACAAATGGTCATTGTAGAAATCGTAGGCAGCCTGCAGCTCTGCATAGGCTTCCTCGGTCGGCCGTCTGTGGCTCACCAGCACCCCCGCTGCTTGCAAGTCTGTAATGTGCAATACAGAAAAAACATTCAAGTCTCTGTATTGTGCAATACAGAAACCACGCCTGAAACAAGGCCCCGAAGGGCCTGGCTCTACATCTATTACTGAGCGTTCACTGCACGCTTCAGCGGTTCCCCCGGGGTGAATCTCACCGCCTTCCTGGCTGCCACAGTCACAGGCTCACCAGTATTCGGGTTGCGTCCGTTTCGCGCAGCACGGTCGACAACGCTGAACACGCCGAAACCGACCAGGGAAATACTCCCTTGACTGACCAGCGCACTCTGTATACCAGAAAGCACGGTATTCACGATTTCCGATGCTTCTGCCTTGGTTAACCCGTGTTTCTCGGCGACAAGCCCAACAAGCACAGCCTTGCTCATCCTCCGCTCCTTTGTTCGTCCTGGCTCAGTTCCAACGGAAAACGCCTCACAGCCGCGGCCAACACTCAGGAAGTCGCGCTTTCCGTGATTCCAAGCAGCTTGTTGATGTCTGCTGGCCTACAGCCAGCATACTCTAGAAGTTGATCTATTGCAGGGTACCTCTCGCCCTTTTCGGCTTGGTAGCGCTGAATTGTGGCATCCAGCACGAGCATTGCTGCAGATATCGCCAGTGACTGCTGCCGCTGCTTACCCGGCGCTCGCGCAGGAATTTTCAGCGTTACCTGGCATTTCTCGAAATCGAGAGCCGCATCGCCTACGAGGACGCAGGAAATCTTCAAGTTGTCTTCACCCACGTCAAAACCTCCGCGCACTATGACAATACGCATTAAAACCATTTTTCCACCAAACCGCCACTCTACTTCTCTCCCTCATCACTGAAAGCTGCCTGCGCGATACCTCGCCAATGACCGCTGAAACGGCCTCAGGCCGCCCTAGACATGGTGTAAATATGTTATTTACACCATGTCTAGCAGTTATAATACAACGAAAGTTGACAGATGCCCGCCCATTCGCTCAAATCAGGCGCGGATAGTCTAACGATAGTCAAGGCATGGCCAGGTGATTGGCTCACGTTGAAGCGTTACCGGTGATCGGAGCAGGAAATCCCTGCTTCGGTAGAAATCAGCCGATTTTCTAAATTTCCTTGCATCGTTGTTATTTTTGCGTATTGTCTGCGATTATAGCACAACGAAAGTCAAAAGGAGATCACGCATGAAGCTTTCGCAGCTCGCCGGGCTCTGGTCGAAGGACAGGGGGTTTATCCAGTTCTTGAACGAAGAATCTGCTTTCCGCTCGGAAAGCTCGCCATTTGGTCTGGCCAGCGGTGATCGGGATCCCGCTGACCTGATCCGTGCCAAATGCTCGATTTCTTCCCGCCGGGACCTGGACACCGACAAGGCAGCTGCTGCGATCTTCAATCGCGAATTTCGTCACCCGTACATGGCTTGGGCTGCAAAAACCAGTCGGACTCAGCAAGCCATCCGCACAACGTTCTAGGAGCTGTCATGTTCTTCTCTAACCTGTTGCTTTACCGCCTGACGCAAGACCTCGCGAAAGATCTTGGAATCGATGGCGAATCGCTCGCCCATGCGTTGAAGTCGAAGCCAGCTCGCGCCTGCGGCAGCCAAGAACTCACTACCTACGGCTTCATTCCTCCGCTGGGCAAAGGTGAAGATGCTCCGCTCGTGCACGAAAGCAGCGGCTTCTACCTAGTGGCGGCTCGGAAAGAGGAACGCATCCTTCCCGGCAGCGTCGTCCGTGACGCATTGACGGAGAAAGTGGAAGAGATCGAGACCGAGCAAAGCCGCAAGGTCTACAAGAAAGAGCGCGACCAACTCAAAGACGACATCGTCCAGGCGTTCCTCCCTCGGGCCTTCATCCGCAAAGCAACTACCTACGCCGCGATCGCTCCACCTTTGGGACTGATCATCGTGAACGAGTCGAGCGCCAAAAAGGCCGAAGATCTCCTCTCGACACTTCGCGAAGCTGTGGGCTCTCTGCCGGTACGACCGATAGCGGTGAAGGTGGCCCCCAGTGCCACTTTGACCGATTGGCTGAAGAACCAGCAGGCCAGCGAAGGATTCTTCGTCCTGGACAACTGCGAGCTAAGCGACACCCACGAGGAAGGCGGCACCGTTCGCTGCAAACGTCAGGACCTGACCAGCGACGAGATCCAGAACCACCTTTCCGCAGGCAAGCTCGTCACGCGGCTGTCGTTGGCCTGGAACGACAAACTCAGTTTCACCCTGGACGAAAAACTCACCGTCCGCGGTCTCCGCTTCGAAGATCTGCTGCAGGAACAGGCCGAGCGCGATGGAGGCGACGATGCTCTATCCCAACTCGATGCCAGCTTCGTTCTGATGATGCTCACCCTGAGCGAATTCGTTCCGGAGCTGCTGGATGCCCTGGGCGGCGAAGAACAGCCGCAGGGGATCTGAGCGATATGACTGCCTATATTCACCCCAAGATCCTTACCCGCGAGATTCGCCATTTCCACCTGTTCTGCGGGCTGGGCGGTGGAGCTAAAGGTTTCAACAAAGCCAACCCTCGCGTAGGGAACCTCCAAGGCAAGTTCCGCTGCATCGGTGGCATCGACGTCAACGCGGCAGCAATCCGGGATTTTGAACGCCTCAGCGGATCTCGCGGAACCGTCCTCGATCTCTTCGATCGTGATCAGTTCAAGGACTTCCACGGCAAAGAGCCGCCGCGGGAGTGGCGCGAAGCCACTGCGGCAGATATCCGTCATGCGGCCGGCGGCGAATACCCCCATATCGTCTTCCTCTCGGCCCCCTGCAAAGGGTTCAGCGGACTGCTGTCGGAAAACCGCAGCAAGACCGCCAAGTACCAGGCATTGAACCGTCTAACCCTACGTGGCGTATGGCTGATGCTGGAGGCCTTCCAGGATGACCTCCCGGAGCTGATCGTTTTCGAGAACGTGCCTCGCATCCAGAATCGTGGCCGCCGCCTCCTCGATCAGATCGTTCAACTGCTGCGCCGCTACGGGTACGCCACTGCCGAGACGACGCACGATTGCGGCGAGCTCGGTGGCCTCGCTCAATCCCGTAAACGATTCCTGCTCGTCGGCCGCAACATCAACAAGGTGCCGGACTTCATCTATGAACCTGTGAAAAAGTCGCTTCGTTCGGTAGGCGATATCCTGGGCCGTATGCCTCTCCCCGGCCATTTCGACGGCGGTCCAATGCACCGCGTACCGAACCTGTTTTTCAAGACTTGGTTGAGGCTGGCCTTCGTTGAAGCGGGCAAGGACTGGCGATCGCTGAACAGGCTGAATGTCGAAGACGGCGTGCTGACCGACTACTTAATCGTACCCGAGCAGACCTGGCGCGATGGTGCCCTTGGTGTTCACCGCTGGGATTCCCACGCCGGGACCGTTACCGGGCGTGCCGAAGCCACCACGGGGCGATTCAGTGTTGCGGACCCACGCCGCTTCGACGCCATGCACAACGGCATTCTGGGCGTTCACGAATGGGCAGATCATTCCGGCACCGTCACGGGTAATTCCCGGCCGATGACTGGCGCCTTCGCTGTCGCGGATCCGCGACCGGAAAGCAAAGCCGAGTATGCGCAGTATGGCGTCATGCACTGGGGAGACACTAGCGGCACGGTGACCAGCCAGCGCTCGCCTGGCCAGGGCACCTTCAGCGTGGCTGACCCGCGCCTGTCTGCAGACAGCAGCACTCACAAGAACGTCTTCCGCGTCGTCCGCTTCGATCAAGCGTCCGGTACCGTTACCAGCGGGCATGGTCCAAGCTCAGGCGGCCAGGCAGTGGCGGATCCTCGTCCAGGTTGGAATCGCCACAGTAACAACCTGGCAGTCCTGGAATGGGAGAAACCCTCGTCCACAGTCATTGCCGGCGGCAAGGGCGTGCAAGGTGGCCAACTCTCCATTGCGGATCCTCGCTATACCAACTGGCATCCTGGTGCGAGCAGCCGAAAGCTCGGCGTTACACGCTGGGACGAAACTTCTGGTTGCGTCATCGGTGCCCAGCAGGTTGCGTCAGGTGCTCTCGCGGTCGCTGACCCGCGCCCGGGCCTGGACCGCAAGAAAGGCGACAACTACCTGACTGCCGGTCACTACGGCGTGGTCCCTTGGGACTCGCCTGCAGGCGCGGTATCCGCAGCAGCAGGCCATGACAACGGATCCTGGTCGGTAGCTGACCCAAGGATCCCTGCAGATAACGAGCGCGTTGTGGCTCGGATCATCGCCCCTGACAACACCTGGCATCGTCCCTTCACCACGCTCGAACTCTGTGCGCTCCAAAGCCTGATCGAGCCGGAAGAGTATCTGGAACTCGACGGGCTCTCCGATGGTGACTGGAGGGAGCGGATCGGCAACGCGGTGCCCCCGGATGCAGCCGAAGCGATCGGCGAGGCGTTCGGTACCACCCTACTCCTGGTCTGGAGCGGGCAGACCTACTCAATCGGCAAAACCCCAATCTGGGTACGCAACAGCCTCGCAGCGCTGTCCGTTGCCCAAGGAGATTTCAATGTCCAGTAACCATGCCAACGGCCGTATTCGCTACTTCGTCAACGACACCTCGCGCAAGGCACTCGCGGCTGCAGGGCGAGGCCCTGCGCGAGAGGCCCTGGAGAACGGTTTCCGAGAGGTATCCCAGGAAGAGCATCGCCAGTTCACCGCAGAGAATGCCCGCCTGCTGCAGGCAGTCCTCTCGAACGTAACAACGTACCTTCCACTAAAGGAAGAGGTTGCGGCATGACCCAGGTATCGATTCCTGAGCAGCAGCTTCGTCTGCTGCATCACACGCTTGGCCTTCGCCCCGACCAACGCGAGTCGCATCGGAACCATTACTTGGCCGGACCAGGGCATTACGCGATGCCGGATCTGGAGGCGCTGGTCAAAGTGGAGTTGATGGTTGTCGGCCGGACACCGGCATTCTGCGACCCCACCGACGTGGTGTTCCACGTCAGCGAGGAAGGCAAGCGATATGCCTTGCAGCATTTGCCGCTGCCGCCGAAAAAGACCAAGTTCGCGGAATACCTCGACTGGGACTGCTGCGAAAGTTTCGGCGATTGGTTGCTTGGCGGGATGAAGCCAAAAGTCGAATGGCGCGAAAGCGGAGGGAAATTTGAGTACCGCATGTACCGCTGTCGGCATAGCGAACAGCACTCGGAAGTGAAGGGAGAGTGGTGTCGCACCCAGAAAGATGCCAAAGCCAGCTACAAGTCCGCCCTGCGGCAGCACCGCCAAACCATGAGCCAGATGCGCTCGGCAATGCAGAAGGCCGCATGAAGCCCTCCAATCAGCCCGACTTCACCCACCGCGATCTGTGCGACATCGCGGTGAAATGGCTTCAACGGCCAAACAGCGCCGGTGGTCCAGGCTGCCATGTTGCTGTCAGTGAGTGCCGCACGGGCTGGACCGGGGAAATTCCCGACGCAATCGGCTTCCGCGCCGCGGGATTCGAAGACGGATCCATCGTCATCGAATGCAAGGTCAGCCGCTCTGACTTTCTCGCGGATCGTCGGAAGTCTCATCGGGTGTCGGGAGGCGTCGGCAACTGGAGATACTTCTTGGCCCCGGCCGGTGTGATCCAGGCGGACGAACTCCCTCAAGGGTGGGGCCTCCTGGAAGTGAACCGACGTGGCCACGTCAAAGCCCTCGCGGGCGTAGCCGCCTATTACCGGTGCGGCTACGACGAGCTGCGAGAGCAAACCGCCGTGTGGCGTCACGAGGCCGATCGTGACCGCGAGCAATTCCTCCTGGTGAAGGTTCTTCATCGCGCCGGCAATCCCGAAACGGCCAACCGGAATCTGCAGATCGCCTTCACCGAGAACCAGCGCCTGAAGCAGCGCGTCAACGAGCTCACCGAAGAGATCCGCTCCGACCGCCTACGCCGGTTCTCCAAACCGCCTCGAAACGAACAAGCAACGCCCCGATCGACCACGCGCTCCGTCCCCTGCGAACTGTGAGGTAACAAATGAGCAGCTTCGTCAATGTCATTTTCCGATTGCCCGAGGATCCGGCCGAGGCCCGAGCCTTCTTGGACTCCATCGGGGAAGCCTTCGAGAACGACAAACCCCTGCAGGGTGCGCTGATCAGCTCCGCCTCTCTACTTCCCCAGGACGGCAGGGTAATCGCTTTACCCCCGATTTCTGCGCCTGACCTGCTCGCTCCCGGCCTGCAGGTAGCAGGCGCGATATTCCGCCAGATCGCGCAAGCCTACCGACGCGACCATGAGCGCCTGGTGGCAGCAGGCGCTGACCCACAGAGCAACAAACACCTGCTGGACGCCGAGATGATCATCCGCATCGCGCTCAAGCAGATGAATCAGGAGACCGAACGTCTCCTTTACAAGGCATCCGGCGAGCACGCTGAGGCCGAATCTTCCTCCACCTGAGCTTCACTCATCCGATAGGAGCAACACCATGGCACGAGGCGTCAACAAAGTGATTCTCGTCGGCAACGCCGGCGGCGACCCGGAAGTCCGCTACACCCCGAACGGCAACGCCGTAACGAACATAACCCTGGCCACCAGCGAAAGCTGGAAAGATAAGCAGACCGGCCAGCAGCAGGAGCGTACCGAGTGGCACCGCGTAGTGTTCTTCGGCAAGATCGCCGAAATCGCGGGTGAGTATCTGCGAAAAGGGAGCCAGTGCTACGTCGAAGGCACTCTCCGCACCCGCGAGTGGGAAAAAGACGGAGTGAAACGCTACACCACCGAGATCGTCGTCGACCAGGTGAATGGCCGACTTCAGCTGCTCGGCGGTCGCCCTCAAGGCCAAGGCGAAGAGCCCGCTCAGCGGCCGCGACCGCAGACCCCACCGCCGTCGCAACAAGGTACTCCGCCAGACTTCGACGACGACATCCCGTTCTGAGGAACCCCAGA
>NZ_AEWE02000116.1:0-15647 GCF_000190455.2 Pseudomonas sp. TJI-51 | reverse complement strand
CATAGAATCTCCCACAGGTTCTATGCAAGGCTCAGGCTCCAGGAGGTCCCTGTGGGAGCTGGCTTGCCGGCGATAGGGCCAGCCCAGGCACTACACCTTTGAGCCTTCATGAAACTTGTTTCATGCCCGTTTTATTTACTTAGGCTGCTAACAAACTCTATAAAGAAGGTGTGCGACAGAGTGTCGCAGCCCTCTCAAGAAGTGGAGTTTAACGATGACAGTCCAAGTAACCGAACGCGACGAATCGAAAATGTCCCACGAAGGCGTGGCCGCTGGTGTACGCATCTGGGATGTGCACCAGCAAGGTCAACTGGTCGGCATGTTCCACAATGAACACGAGGCCCACCAGTACCGGGCAGAGCTCGAGAACCTGGAAAAGCAGCGCACTACGCAATGACCCCATTCGTCATGAAAAACCCCGCCGAAGCGGGGTTTTTCGTTTTTACCACATCAGATCGTCAGGGATCTTGTAGGCCGCGTACGGGTCATCTTCGTCCGCTTCCTCAACATGGGTGTTCAGCAACAGGATACGGCTGGGGTCGCGTTCCTGGATCTTCACCGCTGCTTCGCGCGGGATCACCTCGTAACCGCCGGCATGGGCCACCACCGCCAACGCACCGTTGCTCAGCTTGGTACGCATCAGCGCGTTGACGGCGATACGCTTGACCTTCTTGTCGTCAACGAAGTTGTAATAGTCCTCTGTGCTCAGCTTGGGCAGGCGCGTGGCTTCGATCAGTTGCTTGATCTGTGCGGCACGGGCCTTCTGCTCCGCCTTTTCCTGCTGCTGGCGGTTCAGCTCCTGGTCGCGCTTGACCTTTTCGGCCATGGCTTCCTTGGCCAGACGCTGCTGGCTGTCGTCGACGTCGACCTGGCCTTTGTGCTCCATGCGCTTCTGTTTCTTTTCAGCTTTGTTGGTCTGCGAGACCTGTTTCTGGTTGACCAGACCGGCTTTGAGCAATTGGTCGCGAAGGGAAAGGCTCATGAATGTTCACTCACTTATGCAACAGCTCAGCCGCAGCTGGGCAGGTTCTTTTCCTGACGCTTGGCTTCGCCCCACAGGGCGTCCAGCTCGTCAAGGTTACACGCTTCAATAGGGCGACCGCTGTCGCGCAATGCCTGTTCGATAAAGCGGAAACGCCGCTCGAACTTGCGATTGGCGCGGCGCAGGGCATGTTCCGGATCTTGCTTGAGGTGGCGCGCCAGGTTCACGGCCGCGAACAGCAGGTCACCGACCTCATCTTCGAGCGCATCGGCATCGCCATCGGCCATGGCCTGTAGCACTTCGTCCAGTTCTTCACGGACCTTGTCCAGCACCGGCAGCGCTGCAGGCCAGTCGAAGCCGACCGTGGCCGCACGCTTTTGCAGTTTGGCCGCCCGCGACAGCGCCGGCAAGGTCGTGGGTACGTCGTCGAGCAGGGACAACTGCTCAGGCAGGCTTTTTTCCGCCCGTTCCTGGGCCTTGATTTCTTCCCAGCGCGACTTGACCTGGGCCTCGCTCAAGCGGGGGGTGTCCAGCGGCGCATACAGCTCACCCGTGGGGAACACATGCGGGTGGCGCCGAATGAGCTTGCGGGTGATGCTGTCGACCACGCCATCGAACTCGAAACGCCCCTCCTCCCTGGCCAGCTGGCTGTAGTAGACCACCTGGAACAGCAAGTCGCCCAGCTCACCCTGCAGGTGCTCGAAGTCACCGCGCTCGATGGTGTCGGCGACTTCGTAGGCCTCTTCGAGGGTATGCGGGACGATGCTCGCGTAGTTCTGCTGCAGGTCCCATGGGCAACCGTACTGCGGGTCGCGCAGGCGGGCCATGAGGTGCAGCAGGTCTTCGAGGGTGTAGGTCATTCAGGCAGGTCCTTCGATGGTGGCTTCTTCGCGGGCTTGCCCGCTGCCACAGGATGGATGCAAGTTTCGAAAACTGCACCGTACCTGTGGGAGCGGGCAAGCCCGCGAAGCAGGCGCCGCGGTCTCAAGGGGTACGGTTACGCCGCGTCTCGATGATGTTCGGCAACTGCGAGATGCGCCCCAACAACCGCCCCAGCGCGTCCAGGCCTGGAATTTCGATGGTCAGCGACATCAGCGCGGTGTTGTCTTCCTTGTTCGAGCGGGTGTTCACCGCCAGCACGTTGATCTTCTCGTTCAGTAGCACCTGCGACACATCGCGCAGCAACCCCGGGCGGTCGTAGGCACGGATGACGATGTCGACCGGGTAGGTCTGCACCGGTATCGGCCCCCAGCTCACCTGGATCATGCGCTCCGGTTCCTTGCCTGCCAGTTGCAGCACCGAGGCGCAATCCTGGCGGTGAATGCTCACGCCACGGCCTTGCGTGATGTAACCGACGATGGCATCGCCCGGCAGTGGCTGGCAGCAGCCGGCCATCTGCGTCAGCAGGTTGCCAACCCCCTGGATCTGGATGTCGCCACGCTTGCCGGAACGCGGCCCGGCAGGCTTGCGCGGCACCAGTTCGATCTGCTCGATGCGCTCGGGCTCCAGCAACTGCTGGGCAGCGTTGACCAGGTGCGCCAGGCGCAGGTCGCCAGCACCGAGCGAAGCGAACATGTCTTCGGCGGTCTTGACGTTGGTTTTCTCAGCCAGGCGCTCGAAGTCCACCTGCGGCAGGCCCAGGCGGCTGAGCTCCCGTTCGAGCAAGGTCTTGCCGGCCGCCACGTTCTGGTCGCGCGCCTGCAGCTTGAACCAGTGCACGATCTTGGCCCGGGCCCGCGACGTGGTGACATAGCCCAGGTTGGAGTTCAACCAGTCACGGCTCGGGTTGCCGTGCTTGCTGGTGATGATCTCGACCTGTTCGCCCGTCTGCAGGCTGTAGTTCAGCGGCACGATCCGGCCGTTGATCTTGGCGCCGCGGCAGTTGTGGCCGATTTCGGTGTGCACGCGGTAGGCGAAGTCCAGCGGTGTCGCACCCTTGGGCAGGTCGATGGCATGCCCGTCCGGGGTAAACACATAAACCCGGTCCGGCTCGATGTCGACCCGCAGTTGCTCGGCCAGGCCACCGATGTCGCCCAGCTCTTCGTGCCATTCCAGCACCTGGCGCAGCCAGGAGATCTTTTCTTCGTAGTGGTTGGAGCTTGGCTTGACGTCGGTGCCTTTGTAGCGCCAGTGAGCGCACACGCCAAGCTCGGCCTCCTCGTGCATGCCGTGGGTACGGATCTGCACTTCCAGCACCTTGCCCTCAGGCCCGATTACCGCCGTGTGCAACGAGCGATAGCCGTTCTCCTTGGGGTTGGCGATGTAGTCGTCGAACTCTTTGGGGATGTGCCGCCACAAGGTGTGGACGATGCCCAATGCGGTATAGCAGTCGCGAATTTCCGGCACCAGCACACGCACTGCGCGCACATCGTAGATCTGGCTGAATTCCAGGCCTTTGCGCTTCATCTTGCGCCAGATCGAATAAATGTGTTTTGCCCGGCCGCTGATGTCGGCTTTCACCCCGGTGGCCAGCAGTTCGTTCTGCAACTGGTTCATCACGTCGCTGATGAACCGCTCGCGGTCCAGCCGGCGCTCGTGCAGCAACTTGGCGATCTGTTTGTACTGCTCGGGCTCCAGGTAGCGGAAGGACAAGTCCTCCAGCTCCCACTTGATATGGCCGATACCCAGGCGGTGCGCCAACGGCGCATAGATGTCGAACACCTCACGCGCGACGCGCAGGCGTTTCTCATCGTCGGCCGCCTTGACCGCACGGATAGCGCAGGTCCGCTCGGCCAGCTTGATCAGCGCCACGCGTACGTCGTCGACCATGGCCACAAGCATCTTGCGCAGGTTTTCGACCTGCGCCTGCGAGCCCAATACCAGCGACTGCCGCGGGCTGAGGCTGGCGCTGATGGCGGCCATGCGCAGCACGCCGTCGATCAGCTTCGAGACCACCGGCCCAAAGCGCTGGCTGACCTCGGCCAGCGTGACCTTCCCCTCGCGCACCGAACGGTAGATGACCGCGGCCACCAGCGAATCCTGGTCGAGCTTGAGGTCGGCGAGGATTTCGGCAATTTCCAGCCCTGCCTGAAAGCTGGACGTGCCGTCCGCCCAGGAATGCTTGGCGGGGTTGCCCTTTTTTTCGACCTCGTGAGCAAACTCGCAGGCTTCTTTCAGCGCTGCGCGATCCAGTGCCGAATCGACACTTACCACATGATCCAGCCATGCATCGAGATTGATACTGCCGTCCGTGTTGACCGGCTGGTGCACTCTCACCTGTACCATCTTGTTTTACCTTTCCATACAGCGCTGCACTCACGGCGGCGCTGGCGATCACCGTACAGCCACCCTTCCGTGGCGGCCGCACCAAGGGGCCAGTCAGCTAGCCCGCTTCGAATAACGCCATGGCCTCGACATGCGCCGTTTGAGGAAACATGTCGAGAATCCCGGCCCGTGTTAACCGGTACCCCTGGCCGGCCAGCACCTGGGCGTCTCGCGCCAGTGTGGCCGGGTTGCACGATACATAGACCAGCCTGCTGGCCTTGAGGCGGGCGATGCCTTGCACCACCTCGTAAGCACCGTCGCGCGGTGGGTCCAAGAGTACCGCAGAAAAGCCCTCGGCGGCCCATCCGGTGCCGGCCAATGGCTGCGATAAATCGGCCTGAAAAAACCGTGCGTTATGCACATTGTTGTTTCTGGCATTGGCCGCGGCCCGATCGACCATGGCTTGCACACCTTCCACTGCCACCACTTCACGCGCCTGGCGTGCCAGCGGCAGGGCGAAGTTGCCCAGGCCGCAGAACAGGTCGAGCACCCGCTCATCGGCCTGCGGCGCAAGCCAGGCCAGCGCCTGCTCGATCATCGCCGTATTGACCTGGGCGTTGACCTGCACGAAGTCGCCAGGGCGCCAGGCCAGCTCAAGCTGCCACGGCGCCAGGGCAAAGCCCAATGGCGCCGCAGGTCCGACGGGCGCCGGTTCACCTTCGCCTTGCAGCCATAACTGCGCGTTGGCCTGCTCGCAGAACGCCTGCAACCGGGCCAGGTCCTGCGCCGGCAATGGCGCCACATGGCGCACCAGCAGCGCTTCGGCAGAGCCGCTGAACAGCTCCACATGGCCCAGGGCCTGCGGTTTTTCCAGCGAACGCAGCACGGTCGGCAGGTGGCGCAGAATCGACTGCAAGGGCTGTACCAGCACCGGGCAATCGTCGATGGCGATGATGTCCTGGCTGGCTTCGGCACGGAAGCCGACGTGCAGCTCACGCGCCTTGACGTCCCAGCGCACTGCCACGCGAGCACGGCGCCGGTAGCCGAACGCCGGCCCGCTGAGCGGTGGCGCCCAGGCGTCGGGCTGCACACCGGCCACCCGTTGCAGTTGTTCGGCCAAGGTCCGCTGCTTCAGCGCCAGTTGCGCCTCGTGCGGCAGGTGCTGCAGGGTGCAGCCACCACAGCGGCTGTAGTGCCGACAGGGCGCTTCACGGCGCTCGGGGCTGGCCTGCAGCACACGCTCCAGGCGGGCCTCGACCACCTTGCCGCGTGCATTGAGCACCCGCGCTTCCACGGCCTCACCGGCCAGGGCGCCACTGACGAACCAGGTACGCCCTTCATGGAAGGCAATGCCACGGCCGTCGCCGGCCAGCCGCTCGATGTCCAGGCGCTGCTTCTTGCCCACGGGGACCTGGGGGCTGCGGCTACCGCCGGCCGGCTGGAAGCGCAGGCCGCTGTTGGTTTTTTTCTTGGTCATTTAGCTGGGATCGAACAGGCCGGTGGACAGGTAACGGTCACCGCGGTCGCAAATGATCGCCACCATTACTGCATGCTCCACTTCACGGGACAGGCGCAGCATGGCGGCAACCGCACCACCGGAAGACACGCCGCAGAAAATGCCCTCTTCGCGGGCAAGGCGGCGGGTGGTGTCTTCGGCTTCCTGCTGCGACATGTCGACCACACGGTCTACGCGCGTGGCGTCGAAGATCTTCGGCAGGTACTCCTGCGGCCAACGGCGGATACCCGGGATGGCCGAACCTTCCATCGGTTGCAGGCCGATGATCTGCACCGCCGGGTTTTGCTCCTTGAGGTACTGCGAGCAGCCCATGATGGTGCCGGTGGTCCCCATGGAGCTGACGAAATGGGTGACGCTGCCCTGTGTCTGCTGCCAGATTTCCGGGCCGGTGCTGTTGTAGTGGGCAACCGGGTTGTCACCGTTGGCGAACTGGTCCAGCACCAGGCCGCGGCCTTCACGCTGCAGCTTCTCGGCCAGGTCGCGGGCACCTTCCATGCCCTCTTCCTTGGTCACCAGAATCAGCTCGGCGCCGTAGGCGGTCATGGCCGCCTTGCGCTCAGCGGTGGAGTTGTCCGGCATGATCAGGATCATCTTGTAGCCCTTGATCGCCGCTGCCATCGCCAAGGCGATGCCGGTATTGCCGGAGGTGGCTTCGATCAGGGTGTCACCGGGCTTGATCTGGCCACGCAACTCGGCGCGGGTGATCATCGACAGGGCCGGGCGGTCCTTCACCGAGCCGGCGGGATTGTTACCTTCGAGCTTGAGCAGGAGGGTATTGCTGGTTTGGCCAGCAATGCGCTGCAGGCGAACCAGTGGCGTATTGCCGACGCAATCGGCGATGGTTGGGTACTGCAAGGTCATGGTGTATTTCACAATCCGGACGGCAGGGGCGCCTATCATACCGGCAAACCCTTCCCGGCCATATCACGCAATCTGTAGTGGATATAGCTACAGGCTATATGACGGGGGCTGCTGCACCGGCAACCTCATGCACAGGCGTAACCCGCGCTTGCCGTTCTGCGCCCACAGCGTGCCACCCTGGCGCTGGATGGCGCTGCGGGCAATGCTCAGCCCCAGGCCAAAGCCACCCACGCCGGGCCGCGAACCGTCCAGGCGCAAGAACGGCGCGAAAATCCGCTCCAGCTCATCGTCGCCCACGCCACCGCCCTCGTCTTCCAGCCACAGGCACCAGTAGCCACCTTCACGTTGCCCACCCAAGCGCACGACACCGTCGGCCGGCGAATACCGAATGGCATTGCGCAGCAGGTTCTCCAGCGCCTGGGCCAAGTGGTTGAGGTTACCCTGCACCCAGCAACCGTCTGGTACTTCGCAACGCAGCCGCGTGGGCGCCCAGCCACTTTCATAGCAGGCATTCTCGGCCAGCAGGTCCCACAAGGCCTGAACCTCGATCGGCTCCAGGTTCATCGGCGCACGCTCGGCGTCCTGCCAGGCCAGTTGCAGGGTTGCCTCGACCAGTTGCTGCATGCCGTCCAGTTCCCGGCCGAGGCGCTCGCGCAGGCGTTGCAGATCGGTTTCCCCGTCGCAAGCCACGCGCAAACGGCTCAGGGGGGTGCGCATTTCATGGGACAAGTCGCGCAGCAGCTGTTGTTGCAGGGTGACGGTGCCCTGTAGCCGCTCGGCCATCTGGTCGAAGGCGCGGGCCAGTTCCCCCAGCTCGTCGTGCCGGGCGATGAGCCGCGAATCAAGGCGAGCCGAAAGCTGGTCGGCACGCCAGGCCCGGGCCTGCTCGCGCAGTTGGTTCAACGGCACGATCAGCATGCGGTACAGGCCCACGCACAGCAGCAAGGTGAACAGGCCCGGGATGATGCCATTGGTGATGATGCGCCACAGCACGCGGTGCTGGTCCGGGTTGAAGCGCCTGGGCAGTTCGATCACCAGCATGCCCTGCTCGGGCGCACCGGGGAACGGGATGCGTAGCCACGGCTGCTCGACGCTGCGCCGGCTCATCGGCCAGTCGACCCCACGCAGGCGGGTCAGCCGCTGCATGATCTGCGGGTTGAGGGCCGCGCTGTCGAGCGGTTTCAGGTTGATATCGAGCACACCCACCCAGCCATGTTCACGCTGGTGCATCGCCGCCACCCACTGGTCCAGCCCGGCCCGACCACCGCTGCGCCAGGCCTGCTCGGCCTCGCTGGCATAGCCGCGCAAGGTCTGGCGCGCCGGCTCCGACAAGAAGGCGTTCTGCAGCTCCATGCGCTGGCCCCAGGTGTAGCTGAGGCCGATCATCAGCAGGCAGAAGCCGACCAGCAGGATGGCCAGTTTCCAGAACAGCGAATGGCGGTCGAGCATGCTATTGCGCCTCAGCCACGCCGAACATGTAGCCCTTGCCCCATACGGTGCGGATCTGCAACCCCTGATAACCGATGCCCTTGAGCTTGCGGCGGATCTGGCTGACATGCATGTCCAGGCTGCGGTCGTGCCGCGAATAGCCGCGTTGCAACACCTGCTGGTACAGGAACGCCTTGCTCAGCACTTCCTCCTGGTTGCGGTAAAGGGTGTCGAGCAGGCGAAACTCGCTGGGGGTCAGCCCGGCCAGACGGCCATCAAGGCGCACATCGCACAGGCCCTCGTCGAAGTGCAGCGCGCCCGCTTCTTCCGGCGGCTGCGGCGCCTGGTAGCGGCGTTCG
The DNA here is from genome assembly GCF_000190455.2 of Pseudomonas sp. TJI-51. Classification (NCBI taxonomy): domain Bacteria; kingdom Pseudomonadati; phylum Pseudomonadota; class Gammaproteobacteria; order Pseudomonadales; family Pseudomonadaceae; genus Pseudomonas; species Pseudomonas sp. TJI-51. The sequence goes on along the minus strand of NZ_AEWE02000116.1, from coordinate 7,297 downwards.
AGCGCTACACGGCGCAGGATCGCTTCAATGCGCACTTGCAGCTCAGCCATGCTGAAGGGTTTGGGCAGGTAGTCGTCGGCCCCGCGCTGAAAGCCGCTGATGCGGTCTGCCTCGGCGCCCAGCGCCGACATCAGAATCACCGGTGTGGTACTGCGCTGGCGCAACTGGGCCAGCGCATCCAGACCATTCAACCCAGGCAGCAGAATATCCATGAGCACCACGTCGAAGACCTGGCGGCCTGCCGTTTCCAGGCCCTCCAGGCCACTGCGGCACCAGGTGACGTGGAAGCCACCGCGCTGCAGCTCTTCATGCAGGTAGGCGCCCAGCACCGGGTCGTCCTCGATGGCGAGCACATTGGGGTTGTGAATAGCTACAGGACTCATTGGCAACTGCCATGCATTCTCAATTACGCGATTATTGTGTATGTGCGCCCTGCCAGGCAACCGCGATACGACCCGTGCTGCAGGATCGGCGCAAAACACCGACTAAACAGATGCAATGGCGTGCCAGGCAGAGTAACGTCGCGTCTTGGCCGTCACCTACTGACGGTGGCCAGGCACATCACAGGAGGCGAGTGTGCTCGATCGTTTGGGAATCCGCAGCCGGGTTCTGCTGCTGGCACTGTTACCGGCAGGCCTGATGGCGCTGGTGCTGGGCAGTTATTTCACCTGGCTGCAACAAAACGACCTGCGCACCCAGTTACTGCAGCGCGGCAAGATGATCGCCGAACAGCTGGCGCCGCTGGCCGCCCCGGCCATGGCCCGGTTGGCGCCTGCGCAGCTGGAGCGCATCGCCGCGCAAACCCTGGAGCAGAGCGACGTGCGCTCGGTTGCCTTCCTGGCGCCGGACCGCACGCGCCTGGCCCATGCCGGGCCGAGCATGCTCAACCAGCCACCCAGCGGCGGCACCGGCACCCAGTTGCTGCAGCGCAGCGGCAATGACGCCACCCGCTACCTGATGCCCGTGTTCGGCCACCACCGGGACCTGGCCACCGAGGCCGTGCCTGCCGAAGCCGAGCGGCTGCTGGGCTGGGTCGAGATCGAGCTGTCCCACGATGGCACCCTGCTGCGCGGCTACCGCAACCTGTTCACCAGCCTGCTGCTGATCCTCGCCTGCCTGGTGCTCAGCGGCCTGCTGGCATTGCGCATGAGCCGCTCGATCAACGACCCCATCGAACGTATCAAGCACGCAGTCAACCAGCTCAAGGACGGCCACCTCGAAGAGCGCCTGCCGACCATGGGCAGCCATGAGCTGGACGAACTGGCGCGCGGCATCAACCGCATGGCCGAAACCCTGCACAACGCCCATGAAGAACTGCAGCACAGCATCGACCAGGCCACCGAAGACGTGCGCCAGAACCTGGAAACCATCGAAATCCAGAACATCGAACTGGACATGGCGCGCAAGGAGGCACTGGAGGCCAGCCGCATCAAGTCGGAGTTCCTGGCCAATATGAGCCATGAGATCCGCACCCCGCTCAACGGCATTCTCGGCTTTACCCACCTGCTGCAGAAAAGCGAGATGACCCCGCGCCAGCTGGACTACCTGAGCACCATCGAGAAGTCTGCCGACAACCTGCTGGGCATCATCAACGAAATTCTTGACTTCTCCAAGATCGAGGCCGGCAAGCTGGTGCTGGACAGCATCCCGTTCAACCTGCGCGACCTGATCCAGGACACCCTCACCATTCTGGCCCCGGCCGCCCATGCCAAGCAGCTGGAACTGCTCAGCCTGGTCTACCGCGACACGCCTACGTCGCTGGTCGGTGACCCGCTGCGGCTCAAGCAGATCCTCACCAACCTGGTCAGCAACGCCATCAAGTTCACCCGCGAGGGCACCATTGTCGTGCGCGCCATGCTCGACGATGAGCATGAGGATCATGCCCAACTGCGCATCAGCGTGCAGGATACCGGCATCGGCCTGTCACCGCAGGACGTGCGTACACTGTTCCAGGCTTTCAGCCAGGCCGATAACTCGCTGGCCCGGCAGCCAGGTGGTACCGGCCTGGGCCTGGTGATTTCCAAGCGCCTGATCGAGCAGATGGGTGGCGAAATCGGCGTCGACAGCACCCCGGGCGAGGGCTCGCAGTTCTGGATCAGCCTGAACCTGCCCAAGGCGCACGACGATATCGAGGAACTACCGCTGCAAGCGCTGCTGGGCCGCCGTGCCGCCATCGTCGATAACCATGAACTGGCCCGGCAGGCCCTGGAGCACCAACTGCAAGACTGTGGCCTGAGTGTCAGCCTGTTCGCCACCTACGACCAGTTGCTGCAAGCCGTGCAGGCCGCCAGCCAGGCCGGGCAGCCGTTCGAGCTGGCGGTGCTGGGCGCCAACCTGGGCAACCTGTCGCCAGAACAACTGGGGCGCTACCATCAACAACTCGAACGCTACCATTGCCAGTGCGTGGTGCTGTGCCCGACCACCGAGCAGGCGCTGTACCACCCCTTCCTGCCCAATGGCCATGGCCAGTTGCTATCCAAGCCTACCTGCACGCGCAAATTGCGCCGGCTGCTGCTGGAGCTGGTCCAGCCCCGCCGCCTGCAGGGCGAGGTGAACAGCCGCAACGGCCCGCGGCGGCCGAAAATACTGTGTGTCGACGACAACCCTGCGAATTTGCTGCTGGTGCAGACGCTGCTCGAGGACCTGGGTGCCGAAGTACTGGCGGTCGACAATGGCTATGCGGCACTGCAGGCCGTGCAGCAGGAACCCTTCGACCTGGTGCTGATGGATGTGCAAATGCCCGGCATGGACGGCCGCGCCTGTACCGAACAGATTCGCCGCTGGGAAAACACCCAAAGTGGCAACCCATTGCCGATCGTCGCCCTCACCGCCCATGCCATGGCCAACGAGAAACGCGCATTGCTGCACGGTGGCATGGATGACTACCTGACCAAGCCGATCAGTGAACGGCAACTGGCACAGGTGGTGATGAAATGGACCGGTCTCAGCCTGGGCACGCCGCAGCAGGCGCCGGCTGAACCCACCGGCAACGGCGATGAACTCAAGGTGCTCGACCCGCAAGAAGGCCTACGTCTGGCAGCCGGGAAAGCGGGCCTTGCCGCCGATATGCTGAACATGCTGCTGGCCTCGCTGGAGGCCGACCGCGAAGCCATCCGCGCCGCGCGCCTGGCCAATGACCATGAGGGCCTGATCGAACAGGTACACCGCCTGAACGGGGCTTCACGCTATTGCGGCGTGCCGCAGTTGCGCGCGGCGTGCCAGCGCAGTGAAACCTTGCTCAAGCAGGAAAGCCCGCAGGCCCAGCAGGCACTGGATGAACTGGATGCGGCGATCAGCCGCCTGGCAGCCCAGGCGCGGTCGAGCGCTTGAGCTCACTGCCAACAGCTACCCCGGACACGCCCGACAAAGGAACCCTGACCATGCGCGCGCTATTGTTCAGCAGCCAGCATTACGACCAGGAAAGCTTCACCCGAGCCGCCAGCGGTAACCCCCTGGACCTGCATTTCCAGCCTGCCCGCCTGAGCCTCGACACCGCAGCGCTGGCCGACGGCTACGAGGTTGTCTGCGCCTTCATCAATGACGAACTGGACGCCCCGGTGCTGCAGCGCCTGGCCGACGGCGGCACGCGCCTGATCGCCCTGCGTTCGGCCGGCTACAACCACGTCGACCTGGCCGCTGCGCAACGCCTGGGCCTGGCCGTGGTGCGCGTACCCGCCTACTCACCGCACGCGGTGGCGGAGCACGCCGTGGCGCTGATCCTGGCGCTCAACCGGCGCCTGCACCGGGCCTACAACCGCACCCGTGAAGGGGACTTTACCCTGCATGGCCTGACCGGCTTCGACCTGCATGGCAAAACGGTCGGGGTCGTGGGTACCGGCCAGATCGGCGCAGCCTTCGCCCGCATCATGGCCGGTTTCGGCTGCCAGTTGCTGGCCTACGACCCCTACCCCAACCCAGAACTGCTGGCCCTCGGCGCGCGCTACCTGCCACTGCCCGAACTGCTACGCGAAGCACGCATCATCAGCCTGCACTGCCCGTTGACCGAACACACCCGGCACCTGATCAACGCCCGGAGCCTGGCCGAAGTCCAGCATGGCGCCATGCTGATCAACACCGGCCGCGGCGCACTGGTCGACACCCCGGCACTGATCGACGCGCTGAAAAGCGGCCAGCTCGGCTACCTGGGGCTGGATGTCTATGAAGAGGAAGCCCAGCTGTTCTTCGAGGACCGCTCCGACCTGCCGCTGCAAGACGATGTGCTGGCACGCCTGCTGACCTTTCCCAATGTCATCATCACCGCACATCAGGCGTTCCTGACCCGCGAGGCGCTGGCTGCGATCGCCACTACCACGCTGGACAACATCAACTGCTGGGCGGCAGGCAATCCACAGAATCTGGTCATGGGTTAATGCTAGGATACGCGGCATTTCTGGAGGACCCATGGTCGAGCACGATTTCCGCTATACCCTTTTCAACCCGCAACACACCCTGATCGAGTGCCGCGCCCTGGTGCCAGGCCGCTATCAGGTCACTGGCAACGGCGGTTCGATGCACAAAGGCGATACCCTGCTGGTGACCCTCAAAGGCAGCAAGGACCTGGCCATGCGCCTGACCGTGGAGAGCGTGCGCCACCTGATCAACCCGCGCGGCCAGTGGGTTGCCGTGGCCAGTGGCCCGGTGTTCAACGCGCTTGAAATCCTCAACTGGAAGGTTGAGTGCGACCACTGTGACGCCGCCCTGGACTTCGAGTTCGCCGTAGACGCCAAGCTGGGCAAGCAAGCCCGCCAGCCTGCTGCCAGCGCACGTATCGCCGAGCTGGGCTGGGCCAGCCGTGGCGACAAGCATGTGTGCCCGCGTTGCCTGGAGAGCGCCGAGTGAAGAATCTGCTGACCGGCGCGCTGATTGCCACCGGCCTGCTCGGCTGCGCTGCACAACCTTTGAAGTTGCAGCAGGAGCGCAGCTATGTGCTGGAGTGGATTGGTGAGCGCCCGTTGATCGACTACAGCCACCTGACCCTGACCTTGGCCAGTGATGGCCGTGCCTATGGCAATGCCGGGTGCAACCACTGGTTTGCGCCCTACACGCTGGACGGCGAGCACCTGAGCTTCGGCAAGGTCGGCAAGACCCGCAAGCTGTGTGCGCCGGCGCTGATGGAGCAGGAAAAACGCTTCCTGCAGGCGCTGGAAACGGTGCAGCGCTGGGATGTGTCGCCCATCGAGCAACTGCGCTTCTGGCCGGCCGAGGGCAAGCCGCTGCGCTTCTGGCCTGAAGAAGGCTGAGCGCAGCTGCAAGCTTCAAGCTTCAAGCTTCAAGAAAAAGCAGATCCTAGCACCGGCCTGCTTTTCTTGTAGCTTGTAGCTTGTAGCTTGTAGCTTGCAGCTTGCAGCTTGTCACCCCTGCTTCAGGGCCTTGATCCTGGCCTGCAGCCCTTCGAGGGTCTGTTCGCCCAGCAACTGCTCACGCACCTTGCCCTTGTCATCGATGATGTAGGTTACCGGCAGCGCCTCGCTGCGCGGCAGGTCATAGCGCTCGGCCGGGTCCTGGGCCAGTACGGTGAACCCGATGCCCAGGGTTTCGGCGGCCTGCTTCAGGTCCTGGCCCTGCAAACCATCGAAATTCACCCCCACCACCTTGATACCCTCGGCCGCCCATTGCTTGGCCGCGGTATTGAGTTCCGGGATTTCAGTGCGGCACGGGCCGCACCATTCCGCCCAGTAATTGAGCACCAGCCAGTGCCCGTCGATCTGTTCGGCCTTAACCGTATTGCCGTGCTGGTCTACGCCATAATCGGCACCGCAACCACCGAGCATCAGGCTCGCGGTGATGGCCAGTACTGCTGCCAGACGCCTTGCCATGGGTCAATCCTTCTCGAGTTTTAAAGCAAACTGGTCAGTCGCTGCGGTTAGAATAGCCGCCACAACCAGCTGGATGCGACCCCACATGACTGACCTCACGCTCTATCATAACCCGCGCTGCTCAAAATCCCGCGGCGCGCTGGAACTGCTCGAAGCCCGTGGCCTAACCCCGGTCATCGTGCGCTACCTCGAGACCCCGCCAGACGCCGCCACGCTCAAGACCTTGCTCGGCAAGCTGGGCCTGGCCCCACGGCAGCTGCTGCGCACGGGTGAGGATGAATACAAGGCATTGAACCTGGCCGACCCTGCACTGACCGACGCACAGCTGATCGAGGCCATGGTCCAGCACCCCAAGCTGATCGAGCGGCCGATCCTGGTTGCCGGTGACAAGGCGGTGATCGGTCGCCCACCGGAAAAAGTGCTGGAGATCCTGCCGTGAGCCAATCCTACATCCTGGTGCTTTACTACAGCCGCCATGGTGCCACCAGCGAAATGGCCAGGCAAATCGCCCGCGGCATCGAGCTGGCCGGCATGGAAGCGCGCCTGCGCACGGTGCCGGCGATTTCCACCGAATGCGAAGCCGTGGCCCCGGACATTCCGGCCAGCGGCGCGCTGTACGCCACCCTCGACGACCTGCGCCACTGCGCCGGCCTGGTGCTGGGTAGCCCGACCCGCTTCGGCAACATGGCGGCACCGCTCAAGTACTTCCTCGATGGCACCAGCAGTCTGTGGCTGGGCGGTGAACTGGTAGGCAAGCCCGCCGGTGTGTTCACGTCTACCGCCAGCCTGCACGGTGGCCAGGAAACCACGCTGCTGTCGATGATGCTGCCGCTGATGCACCACGGCATGCTGGTAATGGGCCTGCCCTACAGCGAATCGGCACTGCTGGAAACCCGCGGTGGCGGCACCCCTTATGGCGCCAGCCACCATGCCGGGGCAGACGGCAAGCGTGAACTCGACCCGCACGAGATCGCCCTGTGCCGCGCCCTTGGCCAACGCCTGGCGAGCACCGCCAAGGCCCTGGAGGCCGCGCGTGGCTAGGAAGCCCAAGGTGTTGCCGCCGCTGGCTTGGCTGGCACCGCGCTTGCGCCTGACGCGGGCGCTTAGCCTGGCATTTTTCTTTGGCCTGATTGCCCTGCTGGTGGTGAACAACCTGTGGTTCGCCAACCTGCATGGGGCTCGGGTCGAGGTGATCCTGGCGATCGAACTGGTGCCGCTGCTATTGCTGCTGCCGGGCATGCTGCTGGGCAGCGCCCGGGCGCATGCCTGGACCTGCTTCGTGGTGAACATCTACTTCATCAAGGGCGTGCTGGCAGCCTTCGACCCGGCGCGGGCGGTGTTTGGCTGGGTTGAAGTGCTGGTCAGCCTGGGGCTGTTTATTGCCGGGCTGCTGTATGTGCGCTGGAAGTTCCAGCATGAGCGGCGCATGGCCGGCGAAGGCAGTTGAGTCAAGGGGCTGCCTTGCAGCCCAATCGCCGGCA
>NZ_AEWE02000115.1:4502-4678 GCF_000190455.2 Pseudomonas sp. TJI-51 | reverse complement strand
ACAGGTTAACGCTTGAGACTCAACAGCACTTGGGCCCGGACTTGCCGCCATAACGTGCTTCCTGACGTTCGCGGAAGAACTGCTCATACGTCATGACCGGCTTGTCCGGGTGTGTCTTGTGCATGTGCTCGACATAGTTGTCGTAGTCGGGCATGCCGACCATCAGGCGGGCGGCC
>NZ_AEWE02000115.1:3269-4380 GCF_000190455.2 Pseudomonas sp. TJI-51 | reverse complement strand
AGCCGACCTTGATGGCAAAGAACAGCACACTGAACACCACCAGCAGGAACAGAATGGTCAGGCCGGCGTTGGTGTAGGCGTTGAAGATCACGTGTTGCATCTGCCCGATGTCCTTGGCCGGGGCCAGAACCTGGCCGGCGTCCAGGGCGGTGCTGTATTTCTTGGCCAGGGCCAGGAAACCTACAGCCGGGTTCGGGTCGAACAGCTTGATCAGGCCCGCCGCCGTGGTGCAGATCAGCAGCCAGGCTGCCGGCAGCAGGGTGACCCAGATGTAGCGCTCGCGCTTCATCTTGATCAGGACCACGGTGCCCAGCATCAGGGCAATACCCGCCAGCATCTGGTTGGAGATACCGAACAGTGGCCACAGGGTGTTGATACCGCCCAGCGGGTCGATCACGCCCTGGTACAGCAGGTAACCCCACAACGCTACACAACCGCCGGTGGCCAGCAGGTTGGCACCCCACGACTCGGTGCGTTTCAGGGCTGGTACGAAGCTGCCCAGCAGGTCTTGCAGCATGAAGCGCCCGGCACGGGTACCGGCGTCGACCGCGGTGAGGATGAACAGCGCCTCGAACAGGATCGCGAAGTGGTACCAGAACGCCATGGTGTTTTCACCCGGCAGCACCTGGTGCAGGATCTGCGCGATACCTACCGCCAGCGTGGGTGCACCCCCGGCACGGGCCAGGATGGTGTGCTCGCCAATGTCGCGGGCCACCGCCTCCAGTTGTTCGGGCGTAATCAGGAAGCCCCAGCTGCTCACGGTCTGCGCGACCGACGCCACATCGGCGCCGACCACGGCTGCCGGGCTGTTCATGGCGAAGTACACGCCAGGTTCGATCACCGACGCAGCCACCATGGCCATGATGGCCACGAACGACTCCATCAGCATGCCGCCATAGCCGATGTAGCGGGCGTTGGTTTCGTTATCCAGCAGCTTGGGCGTAGTGCCCGAGGAGATCAGAGCGTGGAAGCCAGACACCGCACCACAGGCAATGGTGATGAACAGGAACGGGAACAGGGTGCCCTTCCATACCGGGCCAGTGCCATCGGTGAACTGGGTCAGCGCCGGCATTTTCAGCTCGGGCATGGTCACCAGGATGCCGATGGCCAG
>NZ_AEWE02000115.1:0-3115 GCF_000190455.2 Pseudomonas sp. TJI-51 | reverse complement strand
CGGCCGCAATCTGGCCCCCCAGCCAGATCGAGGCCAACAGCAGCACCACGCCGATGATCGAGATTTCACCAATGTGGCCCGGGCGGATGTAGCGCATGTAAATGCCCATGAACATCGCGATCGGGATGGTCGCCATTACCGTGAACATGCCCCATGGGCTTTCGGCCAGGGCCTTGACCACGATCAGCGCCAGCACCGCCAGGATGATGATCATGATCAGGAAGCAGCCGAACAGGGCGATGGTGCCCGGAATGCGGCCCATTTCCTCGCGCACCATGTCGCCCAGCGAGCGGCCATTGCGGCGGGTAGACAGGAACAGGACCATGAAGTCCTGCACTGCACCGGCCAGCACCACACCGGCAATCAGCCACAGCGTGCCGGGCAGGTAGCCCATTTGCGCGGCGAGCACCGGGCCCACCAGTGGGCCGGCGCCGGCGATGGCGGCGAAGTGGTGGCCGAACAGAATGTGTTTGTTGGTCGGAACGTAGTCCAGGCCGTCGTTGTTGAGCACCGCCGGGGTGGCACGGCGCGGGTCGAGTTGCATCACTTTGGTGGCGATGAACAGGCTGTAGTAGCGATAGGCGACCAGGTAGATGGCCACTGCCGCGACCACGATCCACAAGGCATTGATCGCCTCACCGCGACGCAGGGCAACAACACCCAGCGCGCAGGCCCCTATGACTGCCAGCGCCAGCCACGGTATGTGGCGTAGCAGGCTATTATTGTTGTTCATGGTTAGCTTCCAGCTGTTGGATTGGAAAGACCGCCCACCGAGTCTAGGGCGAGTCAGGCGGCATTGCCACACTTGCTTTGGTCTAGAGCCTCTGCGGCCAGATTGCAGTACCTGATGCACAAACCCTTCATCACCCTGATCAGGATGCCACCCGAGGGCCTTACCCATGAGCGATCACGACGAACGTAGGCGTTTCCAGCGAATCTGCTTCGACGCCCCTACCGAACTTCACCAAGGCTCCCGATGCTGGTCGCCCAAGCTGCTGGACATTTCGCTCAAGGGGCTGCTGGTGGAACGCCCGCAGCAATGGGATGCCGACCTGAGCCAGAACTTCGACGCAATCATCACGCTGGACGAGCAAACGCAGGTGACCATGCAGGTCGAACTGCGCCACGAGGAACCGGCCCGGCTTGGTTTCATCTGCCTGTACATCGATGTCGAATCGATGACCCATCTGCACCGTCTTGTGGAATTGAACCTGGGTGACGGCACCAAAATGATGCGTGAGCTGCGCGAATTGATCGAAGAATGGAATCTCTTAGCTAGCTAAGGGCCTTCCCACTTTGTGTTTCCTGTCTACTCAGACAGCTTTAGGGCTGGGTAGCAGGACTTTGTACACACCCCTCTAGTACAGCTTTAGACAAGTTGGTACGGCTCATGCATTGGGTTTTGACACACCCTGATGCCGCACTTGTGCGCGCTCCGATCAAAATATTGTATACAATTCTTGTGGCAATCAATCACGGGAAGTGTCTACAGTAGCGCCACAACAATAAACAGAGAGCCTGCTCCATGACTACGTCCCCTAGCACGTCTCCCGCTCAACGCCCCGAGGACGAAAACCTCGGGCTGGGCGCCAACCTGGCCTATGGTCTGCAACACGTGTTGACCATGTACGGGGGGATCGTCGCGGTGCCCCTGATCCTGGGGCAGGCCGCTGGCCTGAACGGTGGCGAAATCGGCATGCTGATCGCCGCCTCGCTGTTTGCCGGTGGCCTGGCCACCCTGCTGCAGACGTTGGGTCTGCCGTTTTTCGGCTGCCAGCTACCGCTGGTGCAGGGCGTGTCGTTCGCTGGCGTGGCGACCATGGGCGCCATTCTCAGCAGCGAAGGTGGCGGTGGCTTGCCGGGGGTGCTCGGTGCGGTCATGGCGGCATCACTGATCGGCTTTCTGATCACCCCGGTGTTCTCACGCATTACCAAGTTCTTCCCGCCCTTGGTGACCGGTATCGTCATCACCACCATCGGCCTGACCCTGATGCCGGTCGCCGCGCGCTGGGTAATGGGCGGCAACAGCGCTTCGCCCGAGTTCGGCAGCGTGGCCAATATCGGCCTGGCGGCGCTGACCTTTGCCATTGTGCTGCTGCTGAGCAAACTGGGTAGCGCGAGCATCTCGCGGCTGTCGATCCTGCTGGCCATGGTGGTCGGCACATTGATCGCCTGGGCGCTGGGCATGGCCGACTTCAGCAAGGTCACCGAAGGCCCGATGTTCGCCTTCCCCACGCCGTTCCATTTCGGCATGCCCGAGTTTCACATCGCGGCCATCCTGTCGATGTGCATCGTTATCATGGTGACCCTGGTGGAAACCTCGGCCGACATCCTTGCCGTGGGCGAGATCATTGATACCAAGGTCGACTCCAAGCGCCTGGGCAACGGCCTGCGTGCCGACATGGCGTCGAGCATTCTGGCGCCGATCTTCGGCTCGTTCACGCAAAGCGCATTCGCCCAGAACGTCGGCCTGGTGGCCGTTACCGGCGTCAAGAGCCGTTATGTGGTGGCTACCGGTGGCCTGATCCTGGTGGTTCTCGGCCTGCTGCCGATCATGGGCCGGGTCATTGCCGCCGTCCCTACCCCGGTACTGGGCGGTGCAGGCATCGTGCTGTTCGGCACCGTGGCGGCCAGTGGTATTCGCACTTTGTCCAAGGTCAGCTACAAGAACAACGTGAACCTGATCATCGTCGCGGCATCGCTGGGCTTCGGCATGATCCCGATCGCCGCGCCGACCTTCTACCACCACTTCCCGAACTGGTTCGAGACCATCTTCCACTCGGGCATCAGCTCGGCGGCGATCATGGCCATCCTGCTGAACCTGATCTTCAACCACTTCACCACCGGCAACTCGGAAAACCAGTCGGTGTTCGCTGCGGCCTACGAGCGCACCATCCAGTATTCGGACATTTCCGCACTGCGCAATGGCGACTACTTCAAGGATGGCAAGTTGTTCGATGCCGAGGGTAACGAGGTGCCGATGCTGGAGCTGGATGAGCATGGCAATGAAACGGTCAGACGCCCTGCGGCGGTGGCCGAGCATTGAGGGTTGCCTGAGCGGTGAGGTGGGGGGCCGATGCGCATCATCGGCCCCCTTTTTCGTTTGCCTGGGCTG
>NZ_AEWE02000114.1:13767-19934 GCF_000190455.2 Pseudomonas sp. TJI-51 | reverse complement strand
CGAAACCAGGGGCGATTCATTCGTTGAAGCCTGGGACTTCTTCATCCAAGCACCATCGATAAAATACTCGAAGAGCAACTAGCTCCTCATACCAGCTTGATGCTTTTAATCGAGTGCATTCACGTACAGCAAATGTCGATAACCTATTGCCAATAGTATCCGCGTCATTTCCCGAAAATTTATGCTGGGCCAGAAGCCGCTGGACGACAATCAGAGGCCTAAGGTCGATGTGGGTTTGGAGTCTGTCGATGAACCACCCTCTGAGTAGCCACTCAACTAACAAGTTAGAATGTAGGGGCTTGCTCCACGCAATATTCATCGGAGCACACCCGACAATCTCTACCGTTATTCTCTCAACCCACGCATCATTGTTGTGAATTGTTATAGCCTGACCGAAGGTGGATTTGACTGTGGAAGGAAAGGCATCGGCCTCGATGCCGAAGCGACATTCAATCTCGGCTACGAGTTCGGCAGGCGAAATTTTAATCATCTTCATTGCCTCGAAAATTTGAGCTGTCTGAGCTTCTGATTATTTCGCCGAGCCGATCAGATATGGCCTGTCGAGAGTAGCGCTGAACACTTTCGCTGCTGGGGCTCCATCCGCCCAGATACGCCAGAGCATCTTTTACATTAATGCTGTTGGCGCCACTTTTTTCAAACTTTTTGCGAGCTATATTTGCCCCTGTCGCCCTCAAGCCGTGCGGATGAATTCGTGTTGAAAAGTTTGGCAAGCCGAGGCTGGCTGCAACGGTACGAAGAATGGTGTTTACGGTTCGCGCAGATAGCCGTCTCCCGTCACGGGAACTCACGAATAGGGCTGTACAAGGTCTTTTTGGTTTGATCAGTTTAGGGCGATGATCGGAAATGTATTCGTTCAGAACCGCGGCTACCGATGCGGTTATGGGGACTATCCGACCGCGCGTCTTGAGACTAGCCCCGTCCAGTCTCCGCTCCCTGTTGATATCGCTTGGGCGCTTGATGCGTATTGTAGGTGAGGGACCAAGGTCAACGTCGTCGAGTTCTATGAGAACCACTTCGCCACGCCTGGCAAGTGTTTCAAGCATTACTAAGAACAGACAGTAATTGCGTGCCTGTATCTGTTTACTTTGGAATGGGTTCCTAAAGTCATCAGGACTGAGCACCCCTTTGAATAAGGCTTGTCCGCCGGAGTCAAGTGGCGTTGCTGGTAGCGGCGGTTCTGATTGATATGCAATCTTGGTGATTTTTTTTTGAAGATTTCGCAGATTCTTGGCTTTGTTTTTTTCCGCTTGGCTTTGCTCAAGTAGACCTAGTCGATTGAGCTCAACGTAGTGCTCGAAGGAGAAATCTATGAATGATTTGACAGCTTCGAGTCGTCGGGTGCATGTCGATTGGCTCGCACCCGCACCGCGTTTGGTGGAGCAGAGGCGTTCGGCCAGCGATGTCAGTTCCGCTGAGCTGAACACCGCTAGGCGCTCAAGCTTCGCTTCCAGTGGAGAACCTCGGCTGAGAGCCCACTCGTACGCGATAGCGATGTCACGTAGGTAATTTTCGACGGTATTGAGACGCGATCTGTGGAGCAAATCCTCCGCCCAGAGGTTTGCTAGGATCACTGGAACCCCCTGCACCAGCAGGTATGGCCTGAGGCCGCTGGAGGCAGTACGAATCATTCGGATCTCGCAGAAAGGGACGTCTGGCATCGGTAGCTCCAGATCTGCAACGTTTCCGAACATATACCATAAGTGCCATAACCACCCTTCAGGCAACAGTGAGCCTAGCCAGGACGATGTGCACCTGACCTTGTCGCTCAAACGCGGGCTGGCATTGATCGACGTGCGGGTGCTGGATCACATCATCATTGGCGACGGGGAGCCGTTGTCGATGGTTGAGCAGGGGTGGATCGTGGCTTAGGCCGTTTAGTTGTGTGCTGGCCTCTTCACGGGCAAGCCCGCTCCCACAGGATATTCGCCGGCCTTGAAGGCGGTGATGTCCCTGTGGGAGCGGGCGTGCCCGCGAAGAGCCCGGTGCAGGTCTACCTGGCCACCGACACCTTGCTGAAATCCAGCCGCCCGAACGGGCTGACCTGGTACCCCTCGACTTCCTGGCGCAGCAGGGTCGCCGCTGTCGGGTGCGCCAACGGCACCCACAGTGCCTGCTGCTGAATCAGGGTTTGCGCCTGCTGGTACAGCCGGCTGCGCACGCTCTGGTCGTTGGTGGTGCGCCCGGCACTGATCAGCTGGTCCAGGCGGCTGTCGCAGAACCGTGCGAAGTTGGTACCCGACTCCACTGCCGCACAGGAGAACTGCGGGGTGAGGAAGTTATCCGGGTCGCCGTTGTCACCGGCCCAGCCCATGAACAGCAGGTCATGCTCGCCGGCCTTGGCGCGGCGGATCAGCTCACCCCATTCGATCACGCGGATCTCGGCCTTGATGCCGATCTTGGCCAGGTCGGCCTGCAGCATTTGCGCGCCAAGGCTTGGGTTGGGGTTGAGCAGGCTGCCCGATGGCCGCGTCCAGATAGTGGTGCTGAAGCCCTCCGCCAGGCCGGCCTTGGCCAGCAGGGCCTTGGCCTTTTTCAAGTCCAGAGGGTAGCCGGGCAGGTCCTTGGCGTAGCTCCAGGTATTGGGCGGGTAGGGGCCGTTGGCCGCCACCGCAGAGTCTTCGAACACCGCCTTGAGGTAAGCCTGCTTGTCGAAGGCCAGGTTGATCGCCTGGCGGACTTCCGGCTTGTCCAGTGGCGGGTGCTGGCTGTTGATGGCGACAAAGGCGGTCATGAACGCGGGCGTACTGGCCACCTTGAGCTTGTCGTCCTTGGCCGCTTCGGCAATATCCAGCGGTTTGGGCGACAAGGCGACCTGGCACTCGCCGCGCTTGAGCTTCTGCAGGCGCACGTTGGCATCGGTGGTGATGGCGAAGATCAACGGGTCGACTGCCGGCTTGCCGCCGAAGTAGTCCGGGTTGGCGCGGTAGCGCACCACAGCGTCCTTCTGGAAGCGCTGGAAAGTGAACGGCCCGGTGCCGATCGGCTGGCTGTTGAGCTTCTCTGGCGTACCGGCCTTGAGCAGCTTGTCGGCATATTCGGCAGAGTAGATGGACGCGAAGCCCATGCTCAGGGTGGCCAGGAACGTGGCGTCGGGGTGGCTGAGGGTGAAGCGCACGGTGTTCGGGGCCGGGGCGTCGATCGCCTTGATCAGGCTACCCAGTTGCAGCGACTGGGCGTGCGGGTAGCCGCCGGGTGCAGTCTTGTGCCAGGCATGGGCCGGGTAGAGCATGCGCTGGAAACTGAACAGCACGTCGTCGGCATTCAATTCGCGGGTGGGCTTGAAGTACGGGGTGGACTGGAACTTCACGCCGTCGCGCAGGGTGAAGTCGTACACCAGCCCGTCGGCCGAGACCGTCCAGCTGGCCGCCAGGCTCGGCACCACTTTGCCCTGTGCCGCATCGAACTCCACCAGGCGGTTCATCAGCACGTCGGCGGTGGCATTGGTGGTGGTCAGCGAGTTGTACTGCACCACGTCGAAGCCTTCGGGGCTGGCCTCGCTGCAAACGCTCAGGGGCGCGGCCTGGGCGATGCCACCCGCGAACAGGGTGGCGGTGAACAGGGAGTTGAACAATAAGGAAAGGGCGGCGGCACGCATGGTGGCTCCTTGGCTGTCAGTGGCCCATCTGCCAGTGCAGTCTGGAAAAAGCCTACCCTAGTGTGCCTGTCGGGAAATGACCACATCCTTTTTTACAAATGTGGCGACGAGCGGTCGACGGCTGGCGGGGCCTGAAGGTATGCTGCCCCGGCTGAATCGGGCTTGCGCTAATGTGCATCAACTATTGTTGCAGCCAGGTCTTTCTGGTATAAAGCAGCGCTCTTTTCTAGGGGCTCGGCCTGTCGCATAAGCGGATCCGGTCGATAAGGCCTCCAGAATCACGGCGCCCAGGCGCCAAAGACTGAGAGATTAAGCGGCCAACCCATGCCGGGTTGGGCATGTGGTTTTAGAGGGCTGAGTCATGTCGAGAGTCTGTCAAGTTACTGGTAAGGGTCCAGTAACCGGGAACAACATTTCCCACGCGAACAACAAAACCCGTCGTCGTTTCCTGCCGAACCTGCAGCACCACCGTTTCTGGGTTGAATCCGAGAAGCGCTTCGTGCGTCTGCGCGTTTCCGCCAAAGGCATGCGTATCATCGACAAGCGCGGCATCGACGCCGTTCTGGTTGACATCCGTAAAGCTGGCGCCAAGGTTTAAGGGAGAGCATCATGCGTGAATTGATCCGTCTGGTTTCGAGTGCCGGTACCGGCCACTTCTACACCACCGACAAGAACAAGCGCACCACCCCGGACAAAATCGAGATCAAGAAATATGATCCGGTTGTTCGCAAGCACGTGGTGTACAAGGAAGCCAAGATCAAGTAATTGATCGGCGACCTGAAAAAAAACCCGCATCCGTAAGGACGCGGGTTTTTTTATGCCTGCTGCAAGGTCAGTTGAATTCGAAGCCCTGAATCACCTGGTTGGCGTCGGTCCTGATCTGGATGCGGGTAGGGTCGAACTCGCGGGTGCACATGTCGGTGGGGCCGACCACGCGGGAGCGACCGGTAATGGCGCAGATGGTGTCTTTGAGCTCTGGCACGTAAGGGGCGCCGACCAGGTGGGCGAGGGCTTGTTTGACGTCATCGTTGGTCATGGTGATCTTCCTGTTGAGGTGAATGGCCCGTTGTGGGCAGGGCCATCCTCACGCATGCCGCCTGGCCAGCTGCGCTACATAATTACTTCTGCTCGAACATGACGTAGATCTTGCGGCACGGCTCAAGCACTTCCCAGGTGCCTGTGAACCCGGCCGGGATTACGAACCGGTCGCCGGCGCGCAGGGTCTTGGCACCGCCGTTGTCGTCGCGCAGTACCGAAACGCCCTGAACGATCTCGCAGTATTCATGCTCGGTGTAGTTCACTTTCCACTGGCCGACCTCACCCTCCCAAACGCCTGCGGCAAACTGCCCGCATGGGCTGGAGTAATGGTTGTAGACCGCCTGGTCTGGCTCACCCTTGAGGATTTTTTCAGCCGCAGGGCGGTACCGTTCGGCTTCAGTGAGCACTTGTGCGAAGTCGATGATGCTGGCGATGTTCATGGTGCGGCTCCTGTTCTTGTTAAATAAAATTAACATCAGTAGGCTTTTGGGCCTTCTGTGTCAAATATATTGATAGTTTACAGTGGCTGGTTTAGGGTATCGCTTGCCAGTGTGCGCTCGTCGCCCGGCCAGAATTCTGACAACGCCTGTGAGTCCTCAGTGCGGCGTTGCACCTAAACAAGAGGAGGAGTTTCGTATGACCACCCTGACCCGTGCGGACTGGGAACAACGCGCCCAGCAACTGAAGATCGAAGGCCGTGCCTTCATCAACGGCGAATACACCGATGCCGTATCCGGTGAAACCTTCGAGTGCCTGAGCCCGGTCGACGGACGCTTCCTGGCCAAGGTTGCCAGCTGCGACCTGGCCGATGCCAACCGTGCCGTGGAAAACGCGCGTGCCACCTTCAATGCTGGCGTCTGGTCGCAGTTGGCCCCGGCCAAGCGTAAAGCCACGCTGATCCGTTTCGCCGACCTGCTGCGCAAGAACGTCGAAGAGCTGGCGCTGCTGGAAACCCTGGACATGGGCAAGCCGATCGGTGACTCCTCCAGCATCGACATCCCCGGTGCAGCCCAGGCCATTCACTGGACCGCCGAAGCCATCGACAAGGTTTACGACGAGGTCGCGCCCACCCCACACGACCAGCTTGGCCTGGTTACCCGTGAGCCAGTCGGCGTGGTCGGTGCCATCGTACCGTGGAACTTCCCGCTGCTGATGGCCTGCTGGAAACTCGGCCCGGCACTGGCCACCGGTAACTCGGTGGTGCTCAAGCCTTCGGAAAAATCGCCGCTGACCGCCATTCGCATCGCGCAACTGGCGATCGAGGCCGGCATCCCGGCGGGTGTACTGAACGTGCTGCCAGGCTACGGCCACACCGTGGGCAAGGCGTTGGCCCTGCACATGGATGTCGACACGCTGGTGTTCACCGGCTCGACCAAGATCGCCAAGCAACTGATGGTCTATGCAGGCGAATCGAACATGAAACGAATCTGGCTGGAGGCTGGCGGCAAAAGCCCGAACATCGTCTTCGCCGATGCACCGGACCTGCAAGCGGCCGCTGCGGCTGGGGGGGGGG
>NZ_AEWE02000114.1:0-13758 GCF_000190455.2 Pseudomonas sp. TJI-51 | reverse complement strand
AACCAGGGCGAAGTGTGCACTGCCGGTTCGCGCCTGCTGGTCGAGCGCTCGATCAAGGACAAGTTCCTGCCCATGGTGGTCGAGGCCCTGAAAGGCTGGAAGCCCGGTAACCCGCTGGATCCAGAGACCACCGTGGGTGCGTTGGTCGATACCCAGCAAATGAATACCGTGCTGTCGTACATCGAGGCCGGCCACAAGGATGGCGCCAAGCTGCTGACCGGCGGCAAGCGCACCCTGGAGGAAACCGGTGGCACCTATGTGGAGCCGACCATCTTCGATGGCGTAACCAATGCCATGCGCATCGCCCAGGAAGAAATCTTCGGGCCGGTGCTGTCGGTGATTGCCTTCGACACCGCCGAAGAAGCCATCGCCATCGCCAACGACACCCCGTACGGCCTGGCGGCTGGTATCTGGACGGCGGACATTTCCAAAGCGCACAAGACTGCGCGGGCCGTGCGCGCCGGCAGCGTGTGGGTCAACCAGTACGACGGCGGCGACATGACCGCACCGTTCGGTGGCTTCAAGCAATCGGGCAACGGCCGTGACAAGTCGCTGCATGCGCTGGAGAAATACACCGAGCTGAAGGCGACCTGGATCAAGCTGTAATGCCAGGAGGGGCCGCTTTGCGGCCCATTCGCGGGTAAACCCGCTCCTACAGGTACTGCACCGCTTTCAAGGGTGGTGGTGTACCTGTGGGAGCGGGTTTACCCGCGAATGGGCCATGGAAAATTCTTGGCCTGGGAGGCAGCAATGCGTTGGGGGACCTACTTCGCCGTACTGGCATCAGTGCTCAGTGTCGGCCTGGCGCTGGGCGTGAGCATGCCCCTGGTATCTCTGCGTCTGGAAGCCTGGGGCTATGGCAGTTTCGCCATCGGCGTGATGGCCGCGATGCCTGCGCTGGGGGTACTGGCGGGTGCCAGCCTGGCCAGCCGCCTGGCCGGCTGGGTCGGCTTACCTGCGGCCATGCGCATCTGCCTGTGGGGTGGTGCGTTGTCCATCGGCCTGGTCGCGCTATTGCCCAGCTACCCGCTGTGGTTGCTGTTGCGGCTGATGATCGGCATGTCCCTGACCGTGGTGTTTATCCTGGGTGAGAGCTGGATCAACCAGCTGGTGGTCGAGCAATGGCGCGGCCGCCTGGTGGCGCTGTACGGTAGCAGCTACGCCTTGAGCCAGCTGGCTGGGCCGCTGGTGCTGGGCGTACTCGGTTCGGCTGACGATTTTGGTTTCTGGGCCGCCACCGGCCTGTTGCTGCTCGCGCCGCTGGTGCTGTTGGGGCGCGGCGGTGCACCGAGCACCGAAGCTTGCAGTGTCGGCTTCGGCGACCTGTTCAGGTTCTGCCGTCGCTTGCCCGTGATTGCCTGGGCCATCGCCCTGTTTGCCTCGTTCGAGGCAATGATCCTGACGTTGCTGCCGGTGTACTGCCTGCAGCAAGGTTTCACCACTGAAATCGCCTTGTTCATGGTCAGTACGGTAGTGGTCGGCGATGCTGTGCTGCAGTTGCCCATCGGCGCGCTGGCCGATCATATGTCGCGCCGTGCGTTGTTCACCGGCTGTGCGGTAACGCTACTGGTCTCCAGCCTGGCGATCCCGCTGTTGCTGCACACGCCGGTGATATGGCCGCTGTGGGTACTGTTCGGGGCCAGTGCCGGCGGCCTTTTCACCTTGTCGCTGGTGCTGATCGGTGAGCGCTACCGCGACGATGAACTGGTGCGGGCCAATGCTCACGTGGCGCAGTTGTGGGGCATTGGCTGCCTGTTGGGGCCATTGTTGGCCGGGGCAGGCAGCCAGTGGGTCAGCGGGCATGCGTTGCTGTTGCTGATGGCTGCAGGGGCTGCGGGGCTGGTGGTGTTGACCCAGAGGCGCGGGGCTTTTGAGGCTGTGTCTGCCTGAGCGTTTCCGGGGCCGCTTTGCGGCCCATCGCGACACAAGGCCTTACCTCAAGAACCGCGTACCCCTGTAGGAGCGGCCTTGCGTCGCGATGGGCTGCAAAGCAGCCCCAAAATCGCCGCTACAACATTTTCTCCAGGCCAACCGCCTTGCTGACCCAGGCATTGAACCTGCGCCACATCCCGCCCGGCTCGGAGGTCAGCACATGCTGCTGTCCATTGTCCTCAGTCGCCCACACCAGTTTGCCCCCCTGCAGTTTCACCTGATAGCTCAGCGCCGGCGCCATACCCTGCTGGCTCAGCTCGCGGGTGTATTCGGCCAGTTCCGGGCTGTCCACCAGCACCCCCACTTCGGTATTCCACAGGACCGAACGCGGGTCGAAGTTGAATGAACCGATGAAGGTCTTGCGCCGGTCGAACACGATCGCCTTGGTGTGCAGGCTGGAGTCCGAGCTACCGCGGAAACTCAAGCGCCCTGCGCTGGGGTCGCCCGGCTGGCGGCGCAGCTCATAAAGCTGTACCCCATGTTCGAGCAAGGCCCGGCGATAGGGGGCGTAGCCACCGTGCACGGCCGGCACATCGGTGGCTTCCAATGAGTTGGTCAGCAGTTTTACCGAGACACCTGCGTCGGCACGGCCGGTCAAGTACAGCAGCCCTGGCTCGCCCGGCACGAAATAAGCCGATGTCAGCATCAGTTCGCTGTGCACGTTGGCCAGGTCAGGCGCCAACTGGTGGCTCAGCAGCAACTGCGGGTCCGGCTCGTCATCGGCCAGTACCTTGCTTGGGGCATCCCACAGCGCCTGGGCATGGGCCCAGATCAGCTCGTTGCGCCACACATCCAGGCGCGGCTGCGACTGGTAGGCCATCAACCGATCGTACAAGGCCTTGCGCTGGGTCCTGGCTTCAGCCAGCGAGACTTCCAGGCGATGACGACTGGCACGCAGGTCGTCGGCATCCGGCGCATGCCACAGAAAATCGCTGATAGGTCGGCTGAGCGCGCTGTTCCAGTACTGGTCGAAACTGTGCCCCAGTTGCTCGGCTATAGGGCCGACGCTCAGCAGGTCGATGTCGGTGAAGTTGAGGTTGGGCTCGGCATCGAAATACTCGTCGCCGAGGTTACGGCCGCCGACGATAGCCATGCTGTTGTCCACCAGGAACAGCTTGTTGTGCATGCGGCGGTGCTGGCGCGACAGGTTGAACAGGCGGCCGAAGGCGCGCGTCACCCCGGTGCTGCGGCCAAGGTGCAGTGGGTTGAACACGCGGATCTGGATATTCGGGTGGGCAGCGAGGGTGCCCATGATGGTGTCCAGGCCGTCGCTGGTGGTGTCGTCGAGCAGAATGCGTACACGCACGCCGCGGTCGGCGGCACGCAGCAGTTCGTGCACCAGGGCGCGGGTGCTGAGGCCGTCGTGCACGATGTAGTACTGCAGGTCGATGCTGGCCTGGGCGTTGCGGATCAATTCGGCGCGGGCGCGAAATGCTTCGTTGCTGTTGGGCAGCAGGCGAAAGCCGGACTGCCCGCCATACGGTGCCGCCTGGCGCAGCACCGAGCGGCCGAAGGCCGATTCGCTGGCGGGCAGGGCCTGGCTGGTTTCGCGTGGGGTACCGACGCTGGCACAGCCGGCAAGGCCGAGCAACAGCATCAGCAGCAAAGACAAGGCGCGCTGGGGTCTCAAGGGTGGATCGTCCTGTGCGGCAAGGGCTGTGGAGGTTGGACAGTGGCGGGCGGCGCAAAGTTACGCGTCGGCGCTTTCTTCATCCAGTAGACGAAGGGCGGTTTCACCTACCTTGCGCACGGCAGCCTCGATCTGTGGCGTTGGCCGCGCAGCGAAGTTCATGCGGAGGCAGTGGCGGAACTTCCCCGAGGCCGAGAAGATACTGCCCACCGCCACCTGAACACCTTGCTCCAGTAAAGCGCGGTTCAGCCGCAGCGTGTCGAAATGTTCGGGGAATTCCACCCACAGCATGAAGCCGCCCTGCGGCCGGCTGACCCGGGTACCCGCCGGGAAGTAGCGCGTTACCCAATCGCTCATCAGGTCACGGCCACGCTGGTACTGGCTGCGCATGCGCCGCATGTGGGGCTGGTAGTGCCCGCCGGCGATGAAATCGGCAATTGCCAGTTGCGGCTGGCTGGCGCTGCTGCCGGTACTGATGTATTTCATGTGCAGCACCCGTTCCAGATAGCGCCCAGGTGCCACCCAGCCCACCCGCAGGCCGGGGGCCAGGGTTTTGGAGAACGAACTGCAGAGCAACACGCGGCCATCGTCGTCGAATGACTTGAGGGTGCGCGGGCGCGGGTAGGTGTAGGCCAGGTCGCCGTACACATCGTCTTCCAGGATCGCCACGTCGTAGCGCTGGGCCAGGCTGAGCAAGGCCTTCTTGCGCGCCTCGGGCATGATGTAGCCGAGTGGGTTGTTACAGCTGGGGGTGATCTGAATGAGCTTGATCGGCCACTGCTCCAGGGCCAGCTCCAGCGCTTCCAGGCTGATGCCGGTGACCGGGTCGGTGGGGATCTCCAGCGCTTTCATGCCCAGGCCCTTGAGGGTTTGCATGGCGCCGTGGAAGCTGGGCGAGTCGACCGCAACGATGTCGCCTGGCTCGCAAACCGCGCGAATGCTGCATGACAGCGCTTCATGGCAGCCGGTGGTGATCACCAGGTCGGCCGGGCCCAGGCGGCAGCCGGAATCGAGCATCAGCCGCGCTACCTGCTCGCGCAGCGCCAGGTTGCCATGGATATTGTCGTAATACAGCCCCGGCATGTCCTGGCGCCGGCTCAACTGGGCGAGGCTGCGCAGCAAAGGCTTGAGGGTTGGGCTGTCGATATCGGGCATGCCGCGGCCGAGTTGCACCACGTCCTTGTGCGGGGTGCTGCGCACCAGCTCGAGTACCTGTTCCCATTGCGAGATGTCCACAGGGCGCTGGGCCGGGCGGCTGACTGCAGGCAGCGCTGGCAGCTGGCGGTGGTCGCTGACGAAATAGCCGGACTTGGGCCTGGGCGAGACCATGCCGCTGTCTTCGAGCATGCGGTAGGCCTGCTGCACGGTGCTCAGGCTGACCCCGTGCTCCACGCTCAGGGCGCGTACCGACGGCAGGCGCTGGCCTGGGCGATACAGGCCCTGCTCGATGCGGGCACCGAGCAGTTCGGCGAGGTTGAGGTAAAGGGTCAAGGCATACTCCTGGGCTACCTGTAGGCAGCGACCGGTACAGTTGCCTGGAAAATACAGCATTCAGTCGGCCGCTAGCCAATGCTGTATGGGAATAATAAGGCTGTTTTGGATCTGTATTGCCGGTATCGCCCTCGCGCATGCTTTCCCTACGGTATCGACTGAACGGGGAGGGTGCGGTGATGGGGGGCATGAGCGATGTGCGCTTGCAGCTGTTGGCCAAGGAACTGGAAACCGAGCAGCAGGCCAAGGTGTTCAACGCGCCGCAGGGGTTGGGGCGCTGGGGCCTGATGCTGCACCGCTGGCGTACCCGCAGGGCGCTGTTGCAGTTGACCGATGCCGAGCTGCGCGATGTTGGGCTGAGCTGGGAGCATGCGCGGCTCGAAGGCCGCAAACCCTTCTGGAAGGACTGATGTGCTGTATGGCTTCAGAGCAGCTCTTTGAGCCGATGCCACAGCATCCCCAAGGCCAATAGCGGCGAGCGCAGGTGCTGGCCGCCAGGGAAGGTGATATGTGGCACCTTGGCGAACAGGTCGAAGCGCCCGCTTTCCTGGCCGCTGATGGCTTCGCCCAGCAGGCGCGCGGCCAGGTGGGTGGCGTTGAGCCCATGGCCCGAGTAGGCCTGGGCGTAATACACGTTCGGCTGGCTGCCCAGCCGGCCGACCTGCGGCAGGCGGTTGGCGCCGATGCCGATCATGCCGCCCCACTGGTAATCGATGCGTACGTTGGCCAATTCGGGGAACACCTTGAGCATCTTCGGCCGCATGTAGTCAGCGATGTCCTTCGGGTCTCGGCCCGAGTAGTGGCAGGCACCGCCGAACAGCAGCCGGTTGTCGGCTGAGAGGCGATAGTAATCCAGGGCTACCCGTTGGTCGCACACTGCCATGTTCTGCGGCAGCAGCCTGCGGGCGCGTTCCTCGCCCAGCGGCTCGGTGGCGATGATGTAGCTGCCCGCTGGCAGCACCTTGCCGCCCAGTTCGCGGTTGAGGTTGTTGTGGTAGGCGTTGCAGCACAGCACCAAGGTCTTGGCGCGCACCCGGCCTTGGGCGGTATGCACTTGCACTGATGTGCCGTAGTCGATGCGGGTAACTTCGGACTGCTCGAACAGCTTCACCCCCAGGCGCGCGGCCACGGCCGCTTCGCCCAGGGCCAGGTTGAGCGGGTGCAGGTGCCCGGAGCCCATGTCGATCAGCCCACCCACATAGCAGTCGGCGCCGACCACGCTGTGGATATCGTCCTTGCCGACCAGGCGCAGCTGGTGTGGGTAGCCGAGGCTACGCAGCTCTTCGGCGTCTTCGGCAAAGCCCAGCAGCTCCGCGGGTTTGTTGGCCAGGTCGCAGTAGCCCCAGGCCAGGTCGCAGGCAATGGCATGCCGCTCGACCCGCTCGCGCACGATCTGCACGGCCTCCAGGCCCATCAGCTTCATGCTGCGCACGCCGTCCTCGCCAATCACCGGCAGAAACTGCTCCAGACCATGGCCGACCCCGCGAATCAGCTGGCCGCCGTTGCGCCCACTGGCGCCCCAGCCGAGTTTGCGCGCTTCCAGCAGGATGACCGAGAAGCCGCGCTCGGCCAACTCGATGGCCGTGTTCAGGCCTGAATAGCCACCCCCGACGATGCACACGTCGGCACTGTGCTCGCCCTGCAGGAAAGCGTGGTCAGGGTGTGGCGCGCTGCTGGCGGCGTAGTAGGAGGCGGCGTGCTGCGCGCTGTGGATCATGGCGTCGGTCCTGGGGCTGGTGGGCGAGGGGGGGAGGATAAGCCGGGGCTATTGGGTGGGCAACCGACCCCACCGCCGGCAAGCCAGCGCCCACAGGGTATGTGCAAGGGCTGAGACCAGTGGTGTACCTGTGGAAGCTGGCCTGCCGGCGATTGCCCTATAATCCAACCCCTGTTTTTCAATTTTGTACTTAGCCATGTCCTGCAACCGCCACAAGATCCACTTCCTGCGCGAACTCATCCCTGCCTTCGAGTGCGAACCCGGCTGCCACGACTGCTGCGGCCCGGTCACCACTTCGGCCGAAGAAATGGCCCGCCTGCCGCGCAAGTCCCAGGCCGAGCAGGATGCCGCCCTGGCGCGCCTGGACTGTGTGCACCTGGGCCCCAATGGCTGCACGGTGTATGAAGAACGGCCGATGATCTGCCGCTTGTTCGGCACCACCCCGCGCATGGCCTGCCCCCGTGGCCGGGGCCCTGAGCCGATGATCGACCCAGGCGCGGAGCAGCTCGTTCACCAGTTCATCGCCAGCACCCGCCAGGTGTTGGTCTAGCGTCAGTCCGGAATCGGCAGGCAGAGGCTCTCCTTCACCTCTTCCATCACGATGTAGCTCTTCGACTCGCGCACGTGCGGCAGCTTCAGCAGTATGTCGCCGAGCAGCTTGCGGTACGAGGCCATCTCGGAAATGCGCGCTTTCACCAGGTAGTCGAAGTCACCGGAAACCAGGTGGCACTCCAGCACGTGCGGCAGCTTCAGCACCGCGCGGCGGAACTCTTCGAAGGTGTCACCCGACTTGTAGTCCAGGCTGATTTCCACGAACACCAGCAGGCTACCCTTGAGGTGCTGCGGGTTCAGGCGGGCGTTGTAGCCCATGATGATGCCCTCGCGCTCAAGGCGGCGAACCCGCTCGGTGCAAGGGGTGGTGGACAGCCCGACTTTCTCGCCCAGTTCGGTGAAGGAAATACGCCCGTCATTCTGCAGGATACGCAGAATGTTGCGGTCGATCTTGTCCAGTTCACGCTTGCTCTGGTGCTGGGTTCTCATAGGGGATGCCCCTCCGTGAAAGGCGATTATGCCGAGAATTCTCGCCAATAATAGGCTTTTATATAGTGAATTGCACTGCCCTCGAATTTCTATACTGCGCCCATCCATGCCATTTCCATAAAAGTCTGCGGCGTGCCGCGTGTGAGGGATACAACGATGCGAGTTCTGGTACTTGGTAGCGGTGTGATTGGAACCGCCAGTGCCTACTACCTGGCCCGGCAAGGTTTCGAAGTGACGGTGGTCGACCGCCAGCCGGCGGTGGCCATGGAAACCAGCTTCGCCAACGCCGGCCAGATCTCGCCCGGCTATGCCTCGCCCTGGGCCGCCCCGGGTGTGCCCCTGAAGGCCATCAAATGGCTTATGGAGCGCCATGCACCCTTGGCAATCAAGCTCACCGGTGACGTTGACCAGTACCTGTGGATGGCCCAGATGCTGCGCAACTGCACCGCCAGCCGTTATGCGGTGAACAAGGAGCGCATGGTGCGCCTGTCCGAGTACAGCCGTGACTGCCTCGACGAGCTGCGCGCCGAAACCGGCATCAATTACGAAAACCGCAGCCTGGGCACCACCCAGCTGTTCCGTACCCAGGCCCAGGTCGATGCTGCGGCCAAGGATATCGCCGTGCTCGAGCAGTCTGGCGTACCGTACGAATTGCTGGACCGCGATGGCATTGCCCGCGTCGAGCCGGCCCTGGCCGGGGTGAAGGACATTCTCGCTGGCGCCCTGCGCCTGCCCAACGACCAGACCGGCGACTGCCAGCTGTTCACCACCAAGCTGGCCGACATGGCGCTGAAGCTGGGCGTGGAGTTCCGCTTCGGCCAGGACATCCAGCGCCTGGACTTCGCCGGCGACCGCATCAATGGCGTGTGGATCGACGGCAAGCTGGAAACCGCCGACCGCTATGTGCTGGCGCTGGGCAGCTATTCGCCACACATGCTCAAGCCGCTGGGGATCAAAGCCCCGGTCTATCCGCTGAAGGGTTACTCGCTGACAGTGCCGATCACCAATGGCGACATGGCGCCGACCTCGACCATTCTCGACGAGACCTACAAGGTTGCGATCACCCGTTTCGACAACCGTATCCGCGTTGGCGGCATGGCTGAGATCGCCGGTTTTGACCTGTCGCTCAACCCGCGTCGGCGTGAAACACTGGAGATGATCGTCAACGACCTTTATCCTCGCGGCGGTGATCTGAGCCAGGCCAGTTTCTGGACCGGTCTGCGTCCGGCCACCCCGGACGGTACACCGATTGTCGGTGCCACGGCGTTCCGCAACCTGTTCCTCAATACCGGTCACGGCACCCTGGGCTGGACCATGGCGTGCGGCTCCGGGCGCCTGCTGGCAGACCTGATCGCGCGCAAGAAGCCGCAGATCAGCGCCGAGGGCCTGGACATTTCCCGGTATGGCAACAGCCGGGAAGTGGCCAAGCACGGGCATGCTGCGCCGGCTCACCAGCAGTAAGGTCGCCTGTACCGGCCTCATCGCCGGCAAGCCAGCTCCCACAGGATCTCCGCAGTTCTCAGGCCTTGTGAGAGTCCTGTGGGAGCTGGCTTGCCGGCGATGAATCCAACACCGATTTCTAATTGAACCACCATAAGGCAGCCGCCATGCGTCCCGCCCGCGCCCTGATCGACCTCCAGGCCCTGCGCCACAACTACCGTCTGGCCCGTGAACTGACCGGTGCCAAAGCCCTGGCCGTGATCAAGGCCGATGCCTACGGCCACGGCGCCGTGCGCTGTGCCCTGGCCCTGGAGGCCGAAGCCGATGGCTTTGCCGTGGCCTGTATCGAAGAGGCGTTGGAACTGCGCGGTGCCGGTATCAAGGCCCCGGTGCTGCTGCTGGAAGGCTTTTTCGAAGCCAGCGAGCTGGCACTGATCGCCGAGCACGATCTGTGGTGCGTGGTGCACTCGCTGTGGCAGCTGGAGGCGATCGAGAAGGCGCAACTGCGCAAGCCGCTAAGTGTCTGGCTGAAGCTGGACAGCGGCATGCACCGGGTGGGCTTGCACCCCAAGGATTACCACGAGGCCTACCAGCGCCTGCTGGCCAGCGGCAAGGTCGCGCGGATTGTACTGATGAGCCACTTCGCCCGTGCCGACGAACTGGATGCTGACGCCACCGCGCAGCAGATCGCCGTGTTCGAAGCCGCACGCCAGGGCCTTGCGGCCGAGTGCAGCCTGCGCAACTCGCCCGGCGTGCTGGGCTGGCCGCAAGCGCCCAGCGACTGGGTGCGCCCAGGCCTCATGCTGTATGGCGCCACGCCCTTCGAGGTGGCCCAGGCCGAAGCTGCGCGCCTGCAGCCGGTGATGACCCTGCAATCGCGGGTGATCAGCGTGCGTGAGCTGCCCGCCGGCCAACCGGTGGGCTACGGTGCCAAGTTCGTCAGCCCTCGGCCGACCCGTGTTGGCGTGGTGGCCATGGGGTACGCCGATGGCTACCCGCGCCAGGCGCCCAATGGCACGCCGGTGCTGGTTGCGGGCAAGCGCGCCCCGTTGATCGGCCGGGTGTCGATGGACATGCTCAGCATCGACCTCACCGATGTGCCCGACGCCACGGTGGGTAGCCCGGTCGAACTGTGGGGCAAGCAGGTACTGGCCAGCGAAGTGGCGGCACAGGCTGGCACCATTCCTTACCAGATCTTCTGCAACCTGAAACGGGTCCCCCTGGACTACGTCGGCGAATGACACGCTGATGCGGACAGGTTGAGGGCGGTGTGTTGTAAATACTGAACGGCATTGCCATGATATCGTTCACATCCACCCCCCTTTCTACCGTTTCAGGAGGCTCCAGCTTTGGACGTCGGCGAACGACTGCAAGCCATCCGCAAGCTCAAGGGCCTGTCCCAGCGCGAACTCGCCAAGCGCGCCGGGGTGACCAACAGCACCATCTCGATGATCGAGAAGAACAGCGTAAGCCCCTCCATCAGCTCGTTGCGCAAGGTGCTGAGCGGCATTCCCATGTCCATGGTCGAATTCTTTTCGGTCGAACTGGAGGCGCAGAGCCCTGCGCAAATTGTCTACAAAGCCCACGAGCTGATCGATATCTCGGACGGTGCGGTAACCATGAAGCTGGTCGGCAAGTCGCACCCCAACCGCGCCATTGCCTTCCTGACCGAGGTCTACCCGCCGGGCGCCGACACCGGTGCCGAAATGCTGACCCATGACGGGGAGGAAACCGGCATCCTGCTCGAAGGCCGCCTTGAGCTGGTGGTCGGCAACGAGATTTTCATCCTCGAGGAAGGCGACAGCTACTACTTCGAAAGCACCCGCCCGCACCGCTTTCGCAACCCGTTCGACCAGCCTGCACGGCTGATCAGTGCCGCTACGCCCTCAAACTTTTGATCCAGCGCAGTGCATTGATTCGGCAATACCCCTTTCCCGTGTAGGGTCGTTTCACCGCCTTCAGGTTGCCGCTATACTTTCCAGCGCTCGCTGTTTCGTGGCCGCGGGCGTGATTAGCCACCATGAGGGTGTTCGCGTGAACCAAATCAAGAAGATGCTGGCCGTACCAGCAGCCGTATTCGCCCTCTGGGCAATGAGCGCAACCGCTGCGACCAATGACGACATTGCCAAGCGCCTGGAACCCGTTGGCCAGGTCTGTGTGCAGGGCCAGGAGTGCAAAGGCATGGAAGTGGCGGCGACCGCGGGTGGCGGTGGTGCCAAGACCCCGGACGAGATCATTGCCAAGCACTGCAATGCCTGCCATGGCAGCGGCCTGCTCGGCGCGCCCAAGGTGGGTGATACCGCGGCCTGGAAGGAGCGAGCCGACCACCAGGGCGGCCTGGATGGCATCCTGGCCAAGGCCATTACCGGCATCAACGCCATGCCACCGAAAGGTACCTGCGCGGACTGCTCGGACGACGACCTGAAAGGGGCGATCAAGAAGATGTCCGGGCTGTGAGCTGCAGCTGAATTTCACCAGGCCCGCCATTGATGGCGGGCTTTGTTTTTGTGGCGGCTGTGCCGGCCTCTTTGCGGCTTTGGCCGCGAAAGGGCCCGCACCGGCAACCAACTCGCTTGAGTTCATGTCCAACCCCTGAACCCACGGATGTCTCAGGAGGCCCCATGCACCTCTGCTCCATCGACCAGGCTGTCGAGCAGGTCCTGGCACGCCTGCCAGCTCATATCCACATGGGCCTGCCGCTGGGCCTGGGCAAGCCCAACGCCTTCGTCAATGCCCTCTACGCCCGCGTGCGCGGACTGCCCGAACGGCGGCTGACCATCTACACCGCCCTGTCCCTGGGCCGGCCGGCACTGGGCGACGGGCTGCAGCGGCGGTTTCTGGAGCCTTTTGTCGAGCGCGTGTTTGCCGACTATGAAGAGCTCACCTACCTCAGCGACCTGCGCAACGACACATTGCCCGCCAACATCCGCGTCGAGCAGTTCTTCATGCAGCCCGGCAGCTTGCTGCACAGCGAATCGGCGCAGCAGGACTACGTCAGCAGCAATTACAGCCACGCCGCGCGGGATATCAACGCCAAGGGCCTGAACCTGATCGCCCAACTGGTGGCTGCCACGCCCGAAAAGCCCGTGCACCTGAGCCTGGCCTGCAACCCCGACATCACCCTCGACCTGCTGCCCATGGTCGCCAAACGCCGCGCTGCCGGTGAAACCATCCTCATGCTGGGGCAGGTGCACGCCGAGCTGCCTTACATGCCTGGCGATGCCGAGCTGCCGATCGACGCGTTCGACCTGTTGCTCGACGAGGCCGAACAACGCCGGCTGTTTTCCACACCGAACATGCCGGTCGGCATTCAGGACCACTGCATTGGCCTGCATGCCAGCAGCCTGGTGCGCGACGGCGGCACGCTGCAGATCGGTATTGGTGCCATGGGCGATGCGGTCGCCGCGGCATTGCTGGCGCGCCAGGGCGACAACGCCGGCTACCGCGCGGTGCTCGATGCACTCGATGTCGGCCCCTGGCAGGCGCTGATCGAACGGGAAGGGGGGCTGGATACCTTCGCTCAAGGCCTCTACGGCTGCAGCGAGATGTTCGTCAACGGCCTGCTGGTGCTGGCCGAGGCAGGCTTGTTGCGACGCCCGGCAGATGAGCAGGGCGCGTTGTTGCACGGTGGCTTCTTCCTTGGCCCGCAGGCGTTCTATCAGCGCTTGCGCGAGATGCCGCTGGAGCAGCGTGCACAGTTCGTCATGACCCGTATCAGCTTCATCAACGAACTCTACGGGCAAGAGGAACTCAAGCGCCGCCAGCGCCGCGATGCCCGCTTCATCAACACCGCATTCTGCATGACCCTGCTGGGTGCCGGGGTGGCCGACCAGCTGGAAGATGGTCGAGTGCTCAGTGGCGTGGGCGGGCAATACAACTTCGTTGCCCAAGGCCATGCGCTGGAGGGTGGGCGCTCGATCCTGCTGTTGCGCAGTTGGCGCGAGTCGGGCGGTGAGGTGACGTCGAACATTTTCTGGGCGTACGGCCACTGCACCATCCCCCGGCACCTGCGCGATATCGTGGTGACCGAATACGGCATCGCCGACCTGCGTGGGCAGACCGACAGCGAAGTGATTGCACGGTTGCTGGCGGTAAGCGATTCACGGTTCCAGCAGGGGCTGATCGAGCAGGCCAAGAGTGCCGGCAAGCTGCACAAGGGCTTTGAGCTGGACGCGCGCTTTGCCGACAACACCCCGCAACGCCTTGAGGCGGTCAGGGCGCAGCATGCACGGTTGTTCCCCGAGTATCCGCTGGGTACGGACTTCACTGCCGAAGAGCAGGACCTGTTGCGGGCGCTGAACTGGTTGAAGAGCAAGTTCAAGTTGAGCGAGGTGCTGGAGCTGGGCAAGGCCGCGCTGGATGCGCCGGGGCCGGAGGGGTATGAGCAGCATCTGGAGCGGATGGGGCTGGATGCTCCGCAGGGGTTGAAGGAAGAACTTTATCAGCGGCTGTTGCTGGCGGGGTTGGCGGCTACCTGATGAATTGCCGGGGCTGCTTTGCAGCCCAT
>NZ_AEWE02000113.1:46043-67678 GCF_000190455.2 Pseudomonas sp. TJI-51 | reverse complement strand
GTGTACTTGCTCATATGAAAGGCCCCTGAGGTTGGATTTTTGTCCAACGTCAGGGGCGCAGTTCAAGGGACCGCGATCGCCTGTGGGAGCGGCCTTGTGTCGCGATGGGCTGCGCAGCAGCCCCCCAATTGCGGATCAGTAATCGATCCGCACATCCCCTTTCGGCACGCTGCAGCACGACAGGATGTAGCCCTCGGCTTCGTCCTCTTCGGTGATGCCGCCGTTGTGCTCCATTTCCACTTCGCCACCCAGCTTGAGCACCTTGCACGTACCGCAAATGCCCATGCCGCAGGCTTTCGGGATCATCAGGCCAACCTTGGCTGCCGCGGCATGCACGGTCTCGCCCGGGGCAATGCGAATGCTCTTCTCGCTGCCGATGAACTCCACCAGGTTGAGGTCGGAGACGTCCAGCTCTGGGGCATCGGCCGCCTGCTCGGCGTGTTCCACGGCGTCGGCCTTGGCCTCTGGCGGCGTGGCGCCGAACGATTCCTCGTGGTAATTGGCCATGTCGAAGCCGACCGCTTCCAGCAGGCGCTTGACCGCGTTCATGTACGGCGTCGGGCCGCAGCAGAACACCACGCGCTCCATGTAGTCCGGCGCGATCAGCTCCATCAGCCGCTGGTTCAGGTACCCGCGGTAACCCGCCCACGGCTCACCCAGGCCATGCTTTTCGCAAATGATGTGCAGGCTGAAGTTGGGGATACGCGAAGCCATCTGCTCCAGCTCGCGGTGGT
The DNA here is from genome assembly GCF_000190455.2 of Pseudomonas sp. TJI-51. Lineage (NCBI taxonomy): Bacteria > Pseudomonadati > Pseudomonadota > Gammaproteobacteria > Pseudomonadales > Pseudomonadaceae > Pseudomonas > Pseudomonas sp. TJI-51. The sequence continues at coordinate 66,944 of NZ_AEWE02000113.1, read as the reverse complement.
AGATGATGTCCTTCGGCGAGCGGGCGCTGTGCACGAACACCATGTCGACATTGGCGTTGGTGTCGTAGAACCAGCGCGCCATCGACATCACCGGGGTAATGCCCACGCCGCCCGACAGGTACAGCACCTTGCCCGAAGGGAAGTCGATGGCATTGAACAGGCCCACAGGGCCGTGCACCGGCACCTCGAGGCCTTCGTGCATGGTGTCGTGCAGGAAGTTCGAGACCAGCCCGCCCGGCACGCGCTTGACGGTGATCGAGAAGCTGTACGGCACCGATGGCGAACTGGAGATGGTATAGGAACGCATCACCGGCTTGCCTTCGATCTCCAGCTCCAGGGTGACGAACTGCCCTGGCTTGAAGAAGAACATGATTGGCTGGTCGGCCATGAAGCAGAAGGTGCGCACGTCCCAGGTCTCCTGGATGACCTTGACGCAGCGCACGATGTGGCGGCCATTGGCCCAGGTCTGGGTAGTGACCGGATTGAGGAAGGTATCGGACATGTTCATCTCCAGCGGCCGACTATGGCCCTTTTTATGGCTGCGATAATGCGCAAGCTGAACACGACGCACATTCCTGCCTGCGACATCGACGTGCTTATCGCGACCAGGCCCGTGGCACAAGGCCTGGCGCGTCGTTATTCAATTCGGCCATGTCGCCCATGGATACGGTTCACGACGTCTTCGGACGCACACTCCACGGCAAAACAACATGCTGTTTTTTCAACGACAGCCTTGCGGCACCACCACAACGATTAGCCACCTTTTGCCGGCCGCGCACGGCCCCGAGGAATACACGATGGACGTCACCGCAACCCTGAGCCTGGGCGATCCACTTGAACCTGCACGCAAGGCTACCGCCGAGATGCTGCAGACCCGCGAGCGCACCTACTCGCTGCCCCAGCCGTTCTACACCGACGAGCGTCTGTTCCAGATCGACATGCAGGAAATCTTCCATAAGGAATGGTTGATTGCCGGCATGACCTGCGAGATCCCGGCCAAGGGCAACTACATCACCCTGCAGATCGGCAAGAATCCGATCATCGTGGTGCGCGGTGCCGAAGGCAAGGTGCATGCCTTCCACAACGTCTGCCGCCACCGCGGCTCACGCCTGTGCGTCAGCGAAAAAGGCAAGGTGGCCAAGCTGGTGTGCCCATACCACCAGTGGACCTACGAGCTGGACGGCCGCCTGCTGTTCGCCGGCACCGAGATGGGTGCCGACTTCGACATGAACCAGTATGGCCTCAAGCCCGTGAACGTGAAGGTCGCAGGCGGCTACATCTTCATCAGCCTGGCGCAGAACCCGCCAGCCATCGACGAGTTCCTGGCCACCCTGGACCACTACATGGAACCGTACGACATGGAAAACACCAAGGTGGCGGTGCAGACCACCTTGATGGAAAAGGCCAACTGGAAGCTGGTACTGGAAAACAACCGCGAGTGCTACCACTGCAACGGTTCGCACCCGGAGCTGCTGCAAACCCTGCTGGAATGGGACGACACCAACGACCCGCGCGCCAGCCAGGAATTCAAGGACCACGTGGCCGCCTCTGCCGCCGCCTGGGAAGCCGAGAAGATCCCTTACCTGCACAAGAGCCATGGCCTGCGTAACCGTATCGTGCGCATGCCGCTGCTCAAGGGCACCGTGTCGATGACCATGGACGGCAAGCAGGCCTGCCAGAAACTGATGGGTCGCATCAAGAACCCGGACCTGGGCTCGATGCGCATCCTGCACCTGCCGCACTCGTGGAACCACTGCATGGGCGACCACATGATCGTGTTCACCGTATGGCCGATCAGTGCCCAGGAAACCATGGTCACCACCAAGTGGCTGGTGCACAAGGACGCTGTGGAAGGTGTGGACTACAACCCGGAAAACATGCGCAAGGTGTGGGACGCCACCAACGACCAGGACCGTCGACTGGCCGAAGAGAACCAGCGCGGGATCAACTCCACCGCGTACCAGCCAGGGCCGTACTCGAAGACTTACGAGTTTGGCGTAGTCAACTTCATCGACTGGTACAGCCAGCGGGTGTTGAACAACCTGGGAGCGGAGCCGGCGCCGTACCTGAAGGAAGTGCAGGCGCAGTAAGAATCACCCGCCACCTGACAACGCTCTGCCTGCTTTGGGCGGAGCGCGTCAGGCTTGCCCAAATCACTGTAAATCACTGCTATTCAGGGACGTCATAGGGGCCCGTCCTCCAAGACCTTATCCTGGCCGCAGCTGCTGCAACCCCTCGCCCTACATATGTAAATGCGCGGCCTACGCTAGATAGCATCTCATCCAACATCGTGACATCCATGACCGTCTCCAGAGCTACTCCTGGGATTTCCCTCGGGTATTGCCACAGGTACCTGACCAGGTCACTGGCTGACACGTAGTTGCCAAAGTATCCGCCGCTCAGATTAGTGCCTGCATTGAACAAGCCCAGTACATCCGTTGCCGTCTGAGAGGCCGGGCTCAGACCAGAGATCGCAGCGTACAGCTGCGCTGCAGTACCAGTGCCCCCTGTAAAGAGGAATTGCTGGTTTGCAACCCTGCTGAAATGGGGCAACTCGCTATGAGTAGCGCCACTCTCCATCCCCCGATTGGTAGCTGCTTCCCGAAAAGCGGCTCTGCGCTTCACTACATTTTGACCGGTACGTGCCAACGCCCCACCCAAGGTGGCACCGCTTGACAGGAAGGCGATGGTTCTTAGCACAACGCTCCAGAATGCGCCGCTTGGGTCATGGCGGTTTACCGGATCTGCCCCACAGTAGACATACCCATTGATACCTCCCTTGGAAAAGGGGCTGAGTGAGTCGCAAGTCGTGAAGCGCATCAGGGTCGGGCTATAGAAACGATGGCCATTGCCCAACGGGTAGCTGCCCGTGAATGGATCGCGACGCTGGCCACCAAAAGCCAGGACGGGTGCTGGGCTGGTTTTCCGGAAGCCGTAGGGTGAATAAGCGTGCAGACTTGGCAACACCGAGCGCTGTAGATCTGTCGTCAGTAAATAAGTTGCCATAGGTTATCCACAGGTATGAGCTGGCAGGAATACCGTAGCGGTCACAGGAAGGTTTGCCTACTGGCATAAATGTCAGGGGAAATGGCTGATCATTTTTTGGTCAAATCCACCAAGGCGCCATGACTGTAGGGCTACAGAAGACTCCGTACACCTTACCCACAGAAACACCAACAGAGTTTGTGGGCAAAACGCGAAAGCGCAGCGATTGGATTGTGGATAAGCGATTCAAGACCTTGATAATCATGAATCAGAAGGCCACCGATTCAATTTGATTATTTTTTGATCAATTCTTCTCAAGCCACGACCTGCGCGGGTTTCAGATAGTACCGAACAGATTATCCACAGAGCAGCTAACAGTGATTGTGGGCAAAACCCTATAGAGCCAGGCTCATCTATGACTTATAAGCCGAGTCAGCGCTGATCAAGCCTGCGCGATTCATTGTAGGAGCGGCCTTGTGTCGCGATGGGCTGCGCAGCAGCCCCTGGATTTCGAGCCTGACTCAAGATTGCCGGGGCTGCTGCGCAGCCCATCGCGACGCAAGGCCGCTCCTACAAGGGATCGCGTGAAGCCTTAACGCAGCACGCCCTCTTCCACCAGCAGCTTGAGGATGGCCTCGGCGCCTTCCTGTGGAGAAACGTCCTTCAACACCTTGCCACCGCCACCACTGGCCTTGGCCGTCGCTGCCTTCATGCGGTCGGCACCGCTCTTGGCCTTGATCACCTTCAACCGCTTGGGCCGTGGGCGGGCCGGTTGCAAGTCGGCCTCGGCCAGCAGTTCGTCTTCGACGATGGCCACGTTACGCGCCGCCAATACGCCCCGGCGTGCCGGGCCAAAGGCACTCTGGCGTGGCTTGGGTGCGGCGTTATCCACAGTCGCCAGCAGCGGCAGGCGAACCTTCAGCCGGCGCCGCTGCCCGCGTGGCAGAGCCTGCAGGACCTGGGCGGTGCCGTTGTCGATCGACTCCACCTCGGCCAGCCCTACAATCAACGGCCAACCCAGCTTCTCCGCCAGCAGGAACGGCAACATGCCCGACCCCTCGCCCGTCTCTGCCTGGCTGCCGGTCAGTACCAGTTGCGCCCCGGCATCGCGCAGGTAATCCCCCAGCACGCCCAGCACATCGGCACCGGCCGGTTGCTCCAGCACGTCCAGGTGCTCAAGGCCCATGCCCAGGTAGGCGCGCAGCGCTTCTTCACGAGGGTCGCCGGCATGCACCACCTGCAAGTTATCCCCAGCCAGCTGCAAGCCCAGTTCCACGGCGCGGGCATCCTGTTCGGCGCGGCGGGCGCGGCCGGAGCTGGGGTGGGCACCGATGGAAACCAGGCTGATCACTTTCGTACTCATGCTCGTGCCCTTATGCCGCGTCGCGCTGGCCGCCGCTGCGGTAGTTGTCCACAGCTTCGATCAACGCCTTGAGAATCGCCGAGCTGTCGCCAATTACCGACAGGTCAGCCCGTTTGATCATGTCGCAGCCCGGGTCCATGTTGATCGCCACCACCTTGTCGCAGGCACCGATGCCCTGCAGGTGCTGGATCGCGCCCGAGATACCAACAGCCACGTAAACCCGTGCAGTGACCCAGGTACCGGTGGCACCCACCTGACGGTTGCGCGGCATGAAGCCATCGTCCACCGCCACCCGCGAGGCGCCTTCGGTCGCACCGAGGGCGGCAGTGGCTTTATGGTACAGGTCCCAGTCCTTGACGCCGTTGCCGCCCGATACGATGAACTCGGCTTCGGCCATGGCGATGGTGGCCGGGTCTACAGCCACCGAGCCAAGGTCCTCGATGCGCGACAGGCTGCGCGCGATGCTTGTGGACAACTCCACCGGCAACGCTTCATGGCGGGTTTCGCTGACCGGCTCGGCACACTCGGCCGCCGCCAGGATAAGCCGTGGCACGGCGCGTTGCAGGTCTTGCTGGCCGGCACCGGCACGGCCAATGCACTGGCCGTCCTTGACCTGCCAGACCCGCGTCGCCGGGCGCTCGCCGAGGGACGCACCCAGGCGCCGGCCCAGCTCGCCGCCACCGCTGCGGCTGTCGGGCAGCAGCCAGTGGCGCGGATTGAACTGGTTATCCACAGCGCGCAGGCCCTGCACCAGTTGCTCCGGCGCATAACCTGCAAATTCCTCGCCTTCGAGCACCAGCAGGCGATCGACACCGGCTGTGGAAAAGTTGCTTTCCTTGTGTTCGCCAAACACCACTGCCAGCACGGCGCCGTCGCTGCCGGCCAGGCTATGGGCCAACCCGAGCAGGTCGCGGTCGTGGCTGCTCAGGCGGCCGCCGACCATGTCTGGCACTACGGCAATGTAGAACGCCGGCTCAGGCACCTGGTGCAGCGGCAACTTGACCTCGGCCGCCGCGGTGCGTCGGCCGCCCACAGCCGTGCCCTGCTGGGCGCCACTGCGGTCGATACGCTTGAGGCCGGCCGGGCCCACAAAGCCTGCGGCGAGCGCATGTGGGTTCTTGCGGATGATGCCGTTGGGGCCCATCCAGCTGGTCTGTTGCGTCTGCATCGCAGCATGCAGCGGATGCAGACGGTTACGGGCGATCCACTCGGCGCGTGGGTCGCGGCGGACAATGTCGCTCATCAGTGCACCTCCGCAGGTTCACGTTTGGCCGCTTGCGGCTTGGCGGCGGCAGGCGCGTCTTCTTCGATCAACACATCAGCCACCAGCTCGGCCAGGTCCTTGATCTGTGGGCGCGGTTCGACCACGCCTTCGAGCATGGCAGTGCACTGTGGGCAACCCACGGCTACCAGCTCAGCCTTGGTTTCGCGGATGTCGTCCATGCGCATGTCCGGAATACGCTGCTTGCCGGGGATGTCGGTGATCGGCGCACCGCCGCCACCGCCACAGCACCGGGAACGGAAGCCCGAGCGCTCCATTTCGCGCACTTCGATACCCAGCGCCTTGAGCACCGCACGCGGGGCTTCGTACTCGCCGTTGTAACGGCCCAGGTAGCACGGGTCGTGGTAGGTGACACTGCCACCCTTGTGCTGGCCCAAATTCAGCTTGTTGGCGGCGATCAGCTCGGCAATGTAAGTGCTGTGGTGCTGCACCTGGTAGTCGCCGCCCAATGCACCGTATTCGTTCTTCAACACATGGAAGCTGTGCGGGTCGCAGGTGACGATACGCTGGAACTTGTACTTGGCCAGGGTCTGGATATTGCGCTTGGCCAGTTGCTGGAAGGTCGCTTCGTCGCCCAGGCGGCGCGCCACGTCGCCGCTGTCGCGTTCTTCCAGGCCAAGCACGGCAAAGTCGACACCCGAGGCCTTCAGCACTTTGACGAACGAGCGCAAGGTGCGCTGGTTGCGCATGTCGAATGCGCCATCGCCCACCCAGAACAGCACCTCGGTGGTTTTCACCTCCGACAGCAGTTGCAGGTTAAGGTCGGCGGCCCAGTTCATACGCCCGCCAGGCGCGAACCCGCCAGGGTTGTCGGTGGCGATCAGGTTGTCCAGCACCTCGGCGCCCTTGTTCGGCGTGGCACCCTTCTCCAGGGTGAGGTGGCGGCGCATGTCGACGATGGCATCGACGTGCTCGATCATCATCGGGCACTCTTCGACACAGGCACGGCAGGTGGTGCACGACCACAGCGTTTCAGCGTCGACCAGGCCATTGACGATTGGCTGGTGCGGGCTGCCGCCGTGCTCGCCAATCGGCTTGCCAGGGTACGGGCTGCCGGCGAACTGGGCGTCGGTGCCACCGGCCAGGCCGATGACCATGTCCTGGATGAGCTTTTTCGGGTTCAACGGCTGGCCGGCGGCAAAGGCCGGGCACATGGCTTCACATTTGCCGCACTGCACGCAGGCATCGAAGCCAAGCAACTGGTTCCAGGTGAAGTCCACCGGTTTTTCCACGCCCAGCGGCGCGTTGGGGTCTTCCAGGTCCAGCGGCTTGAGGCCGGTGGAGCGGCCACCGCCAAAGCGTTCGGCGCGGCGGTGCCAGGCCAGGTGCAGGGCACCGGCGAAGGCGTGCTTCATCGGGCCGCCCCAGGTCATGCCGAAGAACAGCTCGGACACGCCCCACAGCACGCCCAGGCCAAGGATGCCGACCATCACCCAGCCACCGGTGTTGGCCGGCAGGATGCCAGCAACCGGCAGGGTGGCGATGAAGAAGCTCACGGCAAACGCCAGCAGGCTCTTGGGCAGGCGCATCCACGGGCCCTTGGACAGGCGCGAAGGCGGGTTGAGGCGGCGCTTGAAGACAAAGATGGCACCGCTGAACATGATCACCGTGGCGACCAGCAGCGCGTAACCAAGGATCTTGCTCTGCAGGCCAAAGCCGTGCACCAGGATCGCCAGCACGGCCGACAGCACGAAGCCGCCTGCGGTGGCCACGTGGGTCTTGGACATGTACTTGTCGCGCTCGACCACATGGTGCAGGTCCACCAGGTAGCGGCGCGGCATGGCCAGCAGGCCGCCGATCAGGTCGACCTTGGAGGCCCGGCCACGTCGCCACATACGCACCCGGCGCAAGGCGCCGAGCACTGCCAGGCCAAGGGCAGCGAACAGCAGGATGGGTAACAGGGTGTTCAACATGGGAGGCTCCCACAACAGCTGGATTCTTGCACCACCTCAAGGGCGGCGCGGACCCCTGTAGGAGCGGCCTTGTGTCGCGAAAGGGCCGTGAAGCGGCCCCAGCATTCTCAGCGCTGATGAATTGCTGGGGCCGCTTCGCAGCCCTTTCGCGACACAAGGCCGCTCCTACAGGGGGGCCAGTCCCGTCTCTAGATAGACGGTGCGATCAGAAGTCCTTGCACAGGCGCAAGGCGTCGTAGATCGCCGCATGCACGTTGCGCTGGGCCACGCAGTCACCGATGCGGTACAGCAGGTAGCCTTCGCCCGGCTGGCTGAGGATCGGCTGGGGCTTTGTGGGGGACNNTTGATGGCGAACAGCGCCTCCACGTCGATCTGGCCTTTGTTGCGCGAACCTTCCTTCAGCGCGTAATACAGCTGCTCGTCAGGGCGCACGCCGTTTTCCACCACCACCTGGTCAACCACGCGCTCTTCCTTGGCGCCGGTGTACTCGTTCTCCAGCACCGCCACCAGCTTGTCGCCTTCGCGGTAGACCTTTTCCAGCATCATGTCGCCGGTCATGATCACTTCTTTCGGGTACATGCTGCGGTAGTAGGTCGGGAAGGTAGTACCGCCCATGGCCACGCCCGGCTTGATGTCGTCGGTGACGATCTCGACCTGGCTGCCCTTGTCGGCGATGAAGTCGGCCACCGACATGCCGGTGAACTCGCAGATGGTGTCGTACACCAGCACGTTCTTGCCCGGCGCAACCTTGCCGTCGAGTACGTCCCAGCTGCTGACCACCAGCCCTTCGGCGGCGCCCCAGTGTTCGTTCTGCTCAAGGAACGAGTGGCCACCTACCGCCAGCACGATCACGTCCGGGCGCAGGTCCTGGATCGTCGCCACGTCGGCGGCGGTGCCCAGGCGCAAGTCAACCTTCAGGCGCGCCAGCTCCAGCTGGTACCAGCGGGTAATACCGGCAATCTGGTCACGTTGCGGTGCCTTGGCGGCGATGGTGATCTGCCCGCCGATCTGGTCCTTCTTCTCGAACAGGGTCACATCGTGGCCACGCTCGGCGGCCACGCGGGCCGCTTCCATGCCCGCCGGGCCGGCACCTACCACCACCACCTTGCGCTTCACGCCAGTGGTCTTCTCGATGATGTGCGGCACGCCCATGTATTCACGGGAAGTGGCGGCGTTCTGGATGCACAGCACATCCAGGCCCTGGTACTGGCGGTCGATGCAGTAGTTGGCACCGACGCACTGCTTGATCTGGTCGATCTGGCCCATCTTGATCTTGGCGATCAGGTGCGGGTCGGCCATGTGCGCACGGGTCATGCCGACCATGTCCACGTAGCCGCCTTCGAGAATGCGCGTGGCCTGGTTCGGGTCCTTGATGTTCTGTGCGTGCAGCACGGGGACCTTGACCACTTCCTTGATACCGGCCGCCAGGTGCAGGAACGGCTCTGGCGGGTAGCTCATGTTCGGGATGACGTTGGCCAGGGTGTTGTGGGTGTCGCAACCCGAGCCGACCACACCGATGAAGTCCAGCATGCCGGTCGCGTCGTAGTAGGCCGCGATCTGCTTCATGTCTTCGTGGCTGAGGCCATCGGGGTGGAACTCGTCGCCACAGATACGCATGCCCACGCAGAAATCGTCACCGACTTCGGCGCGCACAGCCTTCAGCACTTCCAGGCCGAACTTCATGCGGCCCTCGAACGTGCCGCCCCATTCGTCGGTACGCTTGTTGACCCGCGGGCTCCAGAACTGGTCGATCATGTGCTGGTGCACTGCCGACAGCTCGACACCGTCCAGGCCGCCCTCTTTGGCGCGACGCGCGGCCTGGGCGTAGTTACCGATCACCCGCCAGATCTCTTCCACCTCGATGGTCTTGCAGGTGGCGCGGTGCACCGGTTCGCGAATACCCGAAGGCGACATCAGGGTCGGCCAGTTGAAGCCGTCCCAACGCGAGCGACGGCCCATGTGGGTAATCTGGATCATGATCTTGGCCCCATGCTTGTGCATGGCGTCGGCCAGGTTCTGGAAGTGCGGGATGATGCGGTCGGTGGAAAGGTTGACCGATGCCCACCATTCCTGGGGGCTGTCGATGGCCACCACCGACGAACCGCCGCAGATCGCCAGGCCGATACCGCCCTTGGCCTTTTCTTCGTAATACTTCACATAGCGGTCGGTCGTCATGCCGCCGTCAGTGGCGTAGACCTCGGCGTGCGCGGTGCTGAGCACGCGGTTGCGGATGGTCAGTTTGCCGATCTGGATCGGCTGGAACATTGCTTCGAATGCCATGACGCTATCTCCGGCTTACAACGGCTTCGTAACGAACAGGCCATCTTCGTGGCCTTCTTCCGACCCGCCATAGACCTGTTCGGCCACAGTGCGGATAGCGCTGCCGCGGGCAGCGAGAATCTGGTCCATGGCGCCGGCGAACCAGCCGGTGAACATGTAGTCGACCTTGCGGCCGCACTTGCCATAGACGTATACGAACGCAGAGTGCTTGAGCTTGACGCTGCAGGTGCCTTTATCCAGGTCGATGTCCTGGATCTCGAACAGGCCCCAGCCACGCTGGCTCAGGCGCTTCATGTAATGCTCGAACACCGCCACGCCTTCCAGGCCATGGCACTCGGCTTCTTTTTCACACCAGTGCCAGGCGGACTTGTAGCCGGCCTTGTAGAGAATCTCGGCGTACTTGTCGGCGCCCAGTACCTCTTCGATACCCATGTGGTTGTTGACGAAGAAATGGCGCGGCACGTACAGCATCGGCAGGGCGTCGCTGGTCCAGACACCGGTCTCGCTGTCGACTTCGATTGGCAATTGCGGGGCGATTTTGGCCATGGAAACTCAACTCCATAAAAATTTTTGTTTGGGTGCCCCGGCGTTGCTGGCAGGGGCATTCAGGCTTGGAGAGCGGCTTATTCGCCCCACACGTCCTTGAGGACGTTGACCCAGTTCTCGCCCATGATCTTGCGCACCACGCGCTCGGAGTGGCCGCGCTTGAGCAAGGTTTCGGTGAGGTTGGGGAATTCACCCACGGTACGGATACCCAGCGGGTTGATGATCTTGCCGAAGTTGGTCAGGCGGCGGGCGTAACCCTTGTCGTGGGTCAGGTACTCGAAAAAGTCCTGGCCGTGGCCTTGGGTAAAGTCGGTACCGATGCCGATCGCGTCTTCACCCACGATGTTCATGGTGTACTCGATGGCTTCGGCGTAGTCGTCGATGGTCGAATCGATACCCTTGGCCAGGAACGGGGCGAACATGGTCACGCCAACGAAGCCGCCGTGGTCGGCGATGAACTTCAGCTCGGCGTCGGACTTGTTGCGCGGGTGCTCCTTGAGGCCCGATGGCAGGCAGTGCGAATAGCACACCGGCTTTTTCGATTCGAGGATGACTTCTTCGGACGTTTTGGAGCCGACGTGGGACAGGTCGCACATGATGCCGACGCGGTTCATTTCGGCGACGATCTCGCGACCAAAGCCCGACAGGCCGCCGTCGCGCTCGTAGCAACCGGTGCCCACCAGGTTCTGGGTGTTGTAGCACATCTGCACGATGCCAACGCCCAGCTGCTTGAACACGTCGACGTAGGCGATCTGGTCTTCGAAGGCGTGGGCGTTCTGGAAGCCGAAGAGAATGCCGGTCTTGCCCAGTTCCTTGGCCTTGCGGATGTCGGCGGTAGTGCGCACCGGCATTACCAGGTCGCTGTTGTCGCGGATCAGCTTCTGGCTGGCGGCGATCTGGTCGACGGTTGCCTTGAACCCTTCCCACACCGATACCGTGCAGTTGGCCGCAGTGAGCCCGCCTTTGCGCATGTCCTCGAACAGCTCGCGGTTCCACTTGGCAATGATCAGGCCGTCAATGACGATACTGTCGGCGTGAAGTTCGGCTGGGCTCATCAGGCTGTCCCCTTTTATCGAATGGGTTGGCGCCAAACCTTGTGCCGGCGCTTTGGGGCCAGCATATGCCTGTGCCCAAAGGCGCCCCGATGCAAAAACGACAGGGGGTTTGCCGAAAGCGTCAATGCGCGACAACAGGGCATCTGGCGCGCGGGCTGGCGATGCGAGACAGTCTCGACAACGGCATTTGCGGCCACTTCATGAACATTTGGTCAGGTAGCTACCACCAGAGCGCAGGCTGAGCGAGAATCCCTGCGATTCGACAGCCAGGTGAGGGGAAAAAGGATGAAATCAATGGCATGGCTGGCGCTGCTGGCCGTTGTGAGCGGGGCCCAGGCCAGCGAGGAAGAAAGCACACCTTGCGACAATGTGGAAACCGACCAGCAAACCTTCGCCTGTGCAGCATTCAACAAGCAGGTCGCCGAGCGTGAGCTGCAGTCGGCCTACGACGAACTCGCCGCGCGCATGCGTGACCAGTTCGGCGACGAAGCCGGCCTGATGTCGCGAATAGAGGCAGCCGAGCAACTCTGGCGTCAACTGCGTGATGCAGATTGCAAGGTCGAAACCCACGCTGAACAGCCAGGCAGCAAGGCCTACCAGACCGCCTGGAACAGCTGCATTGCACAGCGCAGCGATGAGCGGGCGGAATACCTGCGCAGCCTGGGCCTGCAAGACGGTGACGAACCAGCCCCCGAAGATTGATCAGCACCAGAGAAGGACCAACGCCCGAGGAACAACATGCCGCTGATGCCCCCTGCGTCATTGCTCGATAGTGCCCTCCGACCACGTGCTCAGCATGTGTGTCTTGAAATTCAAAACTATCAAGGAATTACAAAGTGGCTGACATCAAAGTTGAAATGGAAAAAATCCGCAAAGAGGGCCAGGAGCGCGTTGCCGCTACCGGCCAGGCCATCTGCGTTTTCGCTGACAATGTGCCTGCCGACGTTGCCCAAGACATCCTGTCCGGCCTGGGCTTGATGACCGCACTGGCCAACAAGAAGTTCAACAAGGAAACCCAGCAGCGCGAGTGGTACAACTTCTACAACGATGGCCTGATCAAATTCGGCTGGACCATGACAGGTACTGCACATGCCGAAGATGCCATTGATGAGGACGACCTGACCCTGGCAGATCTGATCACCAAGTCCGTCACCATCAGCGTTGCCGCGGACCCTCGCCGCGCCGCCTGCGCCAGGCGTGCTCTGCAGGTTGTCGTGCAGAAGCCGGAAGTCAAGGCACACCTGGAAAAGCACAGCCATAGCGAATCCGGCAAATCGAGCAACTTCGTGGTAGCCCAGTGCGAAATGACGCCACAAGGCCTGCCCGCCATGTACATGACCAGCTTCCAGGCCAGCTACGACTCGAAGATCGAGCGTGAGGGCGCCCTGACCCGCAAGGTCGACAAAACGTCTACCCGCGTCTACCGCGCTTCGCAACAAGGCACGTTCAGCGTTCGTCACTTCGACGCTGCGCGGGAACTTGTGAACGAGAAAGTCAAAAAAGACCTGGGCGAGTTTTTCACTAGCTGATGAGCGAGGCCGGGTACCAGAAGGTGCTGGTACCCGGCTCTGGTCATGTGCAGCCATCGAGGAACAATGCCACATGAGCGATACAAGCCTGGACACCCGAATATTCGAGGAGCGGCTAAGAATAAAGCCTGCCCCCTGGCTGACACTCGAGACATGGGAAGATTTGCAGCTCTGCCTGCGTCATTCACAAGCATTGGCCAATGAAAGCTACTCGATGGAGACCCAGCCTCGGCAATGGTTCGCGCACGCCCTCGCCACCTTGAAATCATTGAAATTCAGCCTGTGTGAACATACACACAAAACCATTGTGTATGAGCCGCACTTGCTTGCGCTCAGCGATGTATACAATGGCTTTCTACCGCCACTGCGCGCCAAAGGGCCATGGTTCAAAAGCCTGGAAGAAAATATTCAAAACGCCCTGCAGTCGGCGGGTGCACGTAAATTCACCGTCATGAACGCTTCTTCACATCTAAGTATCGAAATGGACCATGAAGGTGACCAGGTTCCGGTGGCGATCCTGTTTTATACCTACTGCGTTACCGACCCGGTCGAGCCCACCCGAAAGTTGAACCTGACATTCGACCATCTGGGTGCACGCTTCAATGCAGAAGGTTTTGCCCCGCTTCGCAAGGACCTGCAAGCGAGCAACCGGGAAAAACTGAGGGCGATTCTCGAGCGCGAGCTTGAGTGACGCTCATTTGGGGCCGCCCGGCCGACGTTCCTCCCGCGGGCACCGCCCAAACTTCAGCTTGTAGCGCCGCGTAAAATACGATGGAAGTTCAAACCCGCACGCAATGCTGACCTGGGTCACCGACATGTCGGTCTGGGCCAACAGCTGACGCGCCTTGTCCAGCCGTAACGCGAGATAGAAACTGCTGGGTGTGGTATCCAGGTGTATGCGAAACAACCGCTCCAGTTGACGCCTCGTGACCTTGATCGCGGCCGCCAGATCCAGCGTGGTCAGTGGTGGCTCGAAGTGTTTTTCCATTTCGCCAATGGCATGGATCAGCTTCTTGTTACTGATGCCGTAACGCGCGCCGATCTGCATGCGCTGGTGGTCCTGGCGCTGACGGATACGCCCCAGCACGAACTGCTCGGACACTTTGACCGCCAGTTCGCTGCCATGAGCCTGGGCAATCAAGTACAGCATCAGATCGATCGAGGCCGTTCCGCCTGCGCAGGTGATGCGGCTGCGGTCAATCTCGAACAGCTCCTGGGTGGCCTGAAGACCTGGATAGCGTTCCTTGAAGGCCTCCAGCGCCTCCCAATGCAACGTCGCCCGGTAACCCTCGAGCAGCCCCGCCTCGGCCAACATCATCGCACCGGTGTCGATACCCCCAAGCATGACAGCGTCATGGTTGAGCCGGCGCAGCGCATGCAGCAGTTTGGGCGCGACATGGGCAAGTGGTTCGAAGCCCGCAACCACCAGCAGGATGTCGGGCGGCTCGCCCTCCCCCAGAGCGGCATCGGCATTGATGGACATGCCATTGCTCGCCAGCACCGCCTCACCGTTCAGGCTCAGCACCTGCCACCGGTACAACGGCCCGCCAAAACGATTGGCTACCCGCAGTGGTTCCACCGCAGAAATGAACCCCATGGCGGAAAAACCGGGCACCAACAGAAAGGCAATCGTCTCCATCATCCCCCTCCACAGAAACTGGTCGCCCAGGTGCTAATTCCTGTCGCTAGCGTGCGCTTGGGCAAGATGGCGCCAGCGTAGCGTATTCACACGGCCCAGAGAGACCGAACCCCATAACAATATGCCCTGCCGATGGAGAGCCACCATGCACAGCTTGATCCGCCGCAGCCTGTTGACCCTTGCCCTGAGCAGCATCGCCACTTCCCCACTGTTGGCCGCCGAACCCGCGGCCTGCAAGAAAGTTCGCCTGGGCGTGGTCAACTGGACCGACGTCATTGCCACCAGCGCCATGGCTCAGGTGCTGCTCGATGGCCTGGGCTACCAGACCAAACAGACCAGCGCTTCGCAGCAGATCATTTTTGCCGGCATCCGCGACAAGCGCCTGGACATGTTCCTGGGTTACTGGAACCCGATCATGACCCAGACCATCACCCCGTTCGTCGACGCCGGGCAGGTCAAGGTGCTCGACAAGCCAAGCCTGGAAGACGCCCGCGCCACCCTCGCCGTGCCGAAATACCTGTATGACAAGGGCCTGAAAACCTTTGCCGATATCCACAAGTTCGAAAAGGAACTGGGCGGCAAGATCTATGGCATCGAGCCAGGCTCGGGGGCCAATACGCAGATCAAGGCCATGATCACCAAGAACCAGTTTGGCCTGGGCAAATTCCAGCTGGTCGAGTCCAGCGAAGCGGGCATGCTCGCCGCGGTCGACCGCGCCGTGCGGCGCAAGGAAGCCGTGGTGTTCTTCGGCTGGGCACCGCACCCGATGAACGTGAACATCGACATGGCCTACCTGGGTGACAGCCAGGACGCCCTCGGCCCCGACGAAGGCCGTGCCACGGTGTGGACGGTGACCGCGCCGGACTACGCCGAACGCTGCCCCAACGCCAACCGCCTGCTGGCCAACCTGAAATTCAGCGCCGAGGACGAGAGCCGCATGATGCAGCCGCTGCTCGACCACAAGGACGCGCTGGAGTCGGCCCGCCAGTGGCTGAAAGACCACCCGGAAGACAAGGCGCGCTGGCTGGAAGGGGTGACCACCTTCGATGGCAAGCCGGCTGCGGACAACCTCAAGCTTACCGCCAACTGACAGGGCCTCTTCGCGGCTGAACCCGTTCCCACAGGGCATACCTGGGCAGGGCCATCACGGTCCCCTGTGGGCGCGGGCTTGCCCGCGAAAAGGCCAGCACATACACCACAAGGAACCGCACCATGAACCACGACGTCATCATCACCTGCGCCCTTACCGGTGCCGGCGACACTGCCTCGAAAAGCCACCTTGTCCCCGTCACCCCCCGGCAAATCGCCGACGCTGCCGTAGAGGCTGCCAAGGCGGGCGCCACCGTGGTCCACTGCCACGTGCGCGACCCGCAAACCGGCCGTTTCAGCCGTGACGTGGCGCTGTACCGCGAAGTCATGGAGCGCATCCGCGAAGCCGACGTCGACATCATCGTCAACCTCACCGCCGGCATGGGCGGCGACCTGGAAATCGGCCCGGGCGAATCGCCGATGGAGTTCGGCCCCGGCACCGACCTGATCGGCCCGCTGGAGCGCCTGGCCCACGTCGAAGCCCTGCTGCCGGAAATCTGCACCCTCGACTGCGGCACCCTCAACTTCGGCGACGGCAACGCCATCTACGTCTCCACCCCCGCGCAACTGCGCGCCGGTGCCAAGCGCATCACCGAGCTGGGTGTGAAAGCCGAGCTGGAGATTTTCGACACCGGCCACCTGTGGTTCGCCAAGCAGATGATGAAAGAAGGCCTGCTCGAAGACCCATTGTTCCAGCTGTGCCTGGGCATCCCGTGGGGCGCGCCGGCTGATACCACCACCATGAAGGCCATGGTCGACAACCTGCCGGCCAACGTCACCTGGGCCGGCTTCGGCATCGGCCGCATGCAGATGCCGATGGCGGCTCAGGCCGTGCTGCTTGGCGGCAACGTGCGGGTGGGCCTGGAAGACAACCTGTACCTGGACCGTGGCGTGCTGGCCAGCAATGGCCAGCTGGTCGAACGGGCGGTGGAGATCATCTCGCGCCTTGGCGCCCGTGTACTGACCCCGGCCGAGGGCCGGGAAAAAATGAACCTCAAGCGCCGCTGATCCCGCCCGCCCCCACAAGGACTGGCGCCAATCCTGAGCATTCTTTTAGCCTGAGGACTCGATATGCCCTTCATCACCGAGATCAAGACCTTCGCCGCCCTGGGTAGCGGCGTGATCGGCAGCGGCTGGGTGGCCCGCGCCCTGGCCCACGGCCTGGACGTGATCGCCTGGGACCCTGCACCTGGCGCGGAACCGGCGCTGCGCAAGCGTATTGCCAATGCCTGGCCAGCGCTTGAGAAGCAGGGGCTGGCGGCCGGCGCGTCACAAGCCCGCCTGAAGTTCGTCGCCACCATCGAGGAATGCGTACGCGATGCCGATTTCATTCAGGAAAGCGCGCCAGAGCGGCTGGACCTGAAGCTCGACCTGCACGCAAAAATAAGCGCCGCGGCCAAGCCCGAGGCCATCATCGGCTCCAGCACTTCCGGCCTGCTGCCCAGCGAGTTCTACGAGTCTGCCACGCACCCGGAGCGCTGCGTGGTGGGCCACCCGTTCAACCCGGTGTACCTGCTGCCGCTGGTGGAAATCGTCGGTGGCAAACGTACCGCGCCCGAAGCCATCGAGGCGGCGAAGGTCATCTATACCGCCCTGGGCATGCGCCCGCTGCACGTGCGCAAGGAAGTGCCAGGTTTCATTGCCGACCGCCTGCTCGAAGCACTCTGGCGCGAGGCCCTGCACCTAGTGAACGACGGCGTGGCGACCACCGGTGAAATCGACGACGCGATCCGCTTTGGCGCCGGCCTGCGCTGGTCGTTCATGGGCACCTTCCTCACCTACACCCTGGCCGGTGGCGATGCAGGCATGCGCCACTTCATGTCGCAGTTCGGCCCGGCGCTGAAACTGCCGTGGACCTACCTGCCCGCACCGGAACTGACCGACAAGCTGATTGACGATGTGGTGGACGGCACCTCGGCGCAACTGGGTGAACGCAGCATTGCCGCCCTGGAACGCTATCGTGATGACACCCTGCTTGCAGTGCTTGAAGCCGTAAAGAGAAGCAAGCAAAAGCACGGCATGTCGTTCGGCGAATGAGGAGCCCACAATGCCCGCACTGATCACCTACCGCACCCCGGTCCAGGAGGACTGGGTGGACTACAACGGGCACCTGCGCGATGCCTTTTACCTGCTGATTTTCAGCTACGCCACCGATGCGCTGATGGAGCGCATCGGCCTGGATGCCGACAGCCGAGGGCAGAGTGGGCATTCGCTGTTCACCCTGGAGGCGCATATCAACTACCTGCATGAGGTGAAGCTTGGCACCGAGGTGTGGGTGCAGACGCAGATCATCGGTTTTGATCAAAAGCGCCTACACATCTACCACAGCCTGCATAGGAAGGGATTCGACGGAGTATTGGCGGCTAGCGAGCAGATGCTGCTGCACGTCGACCTGGCAGGGCCTAAAGCGGCACCGTTGAGCCCAATAAGTATTCAGATACTCCAAGAGCTGCTTCATGACCAACGCGACCAGATGGCAGCTTGCTTCGTAGGCCGCCAAATCACGTTATCTTGAACGGCAGCAGCTGCCAAACCAGCGCAGACGGGTTACTAATTGATTCCGTCTGCACTGGTACGACCTTCAAGCAGCGGGGATCCAACCAGGGCTATTGCCTGCCGAAGGAAACACGGTGCACGGAGCCGTTCATGTAACCACCCCCTGCATGCGTGCGAACAAGCCCCTGCGGCAAATCACTGCCCACGTCCCAATTTCTGATCTGGAAGTTGCCCTGATAGCTCCCTGTGAAGCAAAGACTTCGACGGTCGTCGGTGTTAAGGAAACAAAGCTTGGAGTTGCCACCGGGGAAAGCGTACACCTTCGCGGAGCGTGATTTTCCGCTGGCTACTGCATCGCATCCTGGAAAGTCTGAAATCTTGCGCACATAGCCATGGGACAGGCGGAATGTGCAGGTATCACCTCGATAGTCTGCAAGAGAATAAAGTTGAATAGTTACGGACGTGTCCAGCGTGTACACGATATTTCGAATTTTTCCGATCAAAGGTGTACTACCAGGAGGGATTTCTCGCTCCAGCCCATCAGGCAATGTGCCTGACGCATCAAGGTCCGCCACCTGAAAAGCACCCGTGTAAGAACCGCGGTAACAGGCAAAGTCAAAATCGGTGGCGTAGAAACACAACCTCATTCCAGCTTTGAAATTCTTAACTTTAACCGAATGTACTTCATTGCAGTTGGGGCGTATGTCATTGGGGAGAAACTCTAGGCTGCAATGGCGCCCAGAAAAATTCTTTTCGGGGTAAAATTCCAACTCCATAGGTGGCGCAAGCGGCACGGGATAGAAGTTCTCTACCTTTTCCCTGGCTTCGTTAAAGAGGCGCGCGACATCATGATGTGCCTCAGTCCCAAGAGGAATGCCCTGGTACGTCAGCCGAGGGTTTGAGTGGTACGCAACCCTCGGGCACGCTGGCGAGCATCCATACGACATCTGCGTGCTGAACCTGGGCGTTCCTGTATAGCGATAGCCAAACTTATAGGGCGGACTGCCCTCGCCCTTGCCTTCCTCCCAGTTATGATCGGCGCCCAAGTTATGACCGAGTTCGTGAGCAAGCGAGTCGGTACAACTAATGACCGAGTGAGCCTGGGCTTTACTTGGCGCAATCCAGGCCTTACCGCATAGCGCAGTCGCTGCAGAATACATTGAAACCATATCCGCTCCCAACGCTTCCCTCCTGCGCAAGACATTCCCCGCGAATGGTTGGGCTAGACGGATATCATCCAGTTGCTGCTTGTAATCTCTTCCGGTTTCGTCGTAAGGCTCATCAAAAAAACCGGCCAGCTCATATGTGATCTGCACGTCGCTGTTTTTCATGTACTGGTTAGCATTGAACAGCGCCAGGGCGAGCTCAAGCCGATAGTACGGGCTTTTGGCCCTTCGTTGATTAGTGGCCAGAAACATCACGCGTATTGTGCTGTGCGCTGACAGCGAAGCTTTCCCTTGGGTATCAGCGCGCGCCTGCCCTGCTGGGTCGACGAGGGGTTCGCCTTCCGCAGGAAGCTTGGATTCATCAACCTTGATCAGCACATACTGACCCGAGCCGATTGAATCCAGCCGATAACGCTGCCCTTCGACAACTACGCGGCCCACCAACTTGTCCCCCTCACGCACCAAAGAGAGGTAGTAAAGCGGATCGTTTTCGATCTCCGAAGCAGATGCCGCATGGGCCGCTTTCCATGACGAATGCTTGTAGCCCACCCAACCGTCAATACCCGGTGTGATGGTGGTGAAATCGCGTAAATGAAACTGCGCGGTTTTACCGTCCGGTAAGCTCACCGCCAAATCCTGCGTTTGCTGGCTGATAAGAGCCGGGTTGATCTTCACCAGCGTAAACTCTGCGTTCGCAGGGTCGGCCAGCAATGTGGCCAGGTTGCCGCTAGCCGTGTCTAGCAGGCCTTTGCGCGTAGGGGTGGGTTCAAGGGTGAACAGTTGGGCTGGGGTACTTGTGGCTGCAGTCACGGTGGGGCCAGAGGACGAACATCCCCCAAAAAACATCACCGTTGAAGCCAGCAGGATCCTGTTCCAGATTGCCGTTTTCACATTGCCGCTCCTGAGGATATTCATCACCCTCAGCAGATCATTACCGCAGCTTTACTGTCACCTGACAGAAATGCCAGGTGGATGGATGTGCAGGAAAACGCAGTTGGTTTAAAACAAAAAAATAACCCCGGAAAGCCGTGAGCATCCGGGGCCAAGAGCGAGCAACATCCACTGTGCATGAACGAGGGTGACCAAACCCCCTGGTACCGTGAATGGCCTCAGTGTGGGGCCTGGGAAGGCGCTGGATTTAGCCGTAAACGACCTGTTCTTAGCCATGGCAGCCATGCCGGCATTCTGTTGTTGCGGGTCTGTCGCCCGCGTCACAGAATCGGTCGTAAATCACAGCAGCACTCTCTTCGCGATAAAAGGGACAACAGCCATGATGCATGCGGATTTGATTGATCAGGACGACCTGGCAGGCCACCTGCGGGCGCGTGGGTTCGACATTCCAGCCGGGGCCACTGCCGAGCAGGCCTGCGAGGCAGTGGTGCGCGGGCTGACCGAGCCCAATGCACGGGCCCTGAAGGGAATGGTGGAACAGATGTATACCGGTAGCGCGACGATTCTGCCGGCGGTACGCCAGGCCATCGACAAGCAGTTGTTGCCGGCATTGGCGCAGTTCAACAAGCGCGCCTGATTTCTCCTTACGGCCCTATCGCCGGCAAGC